>JAQYNQ010000074.1 GCA_028727785.1 Eubacteriaceae bacterium
GGCACGCTTATATGGTACGGTAAGTAATCCTTTTGTAATCAGCGCATATAAAGGTCTTGACCCCGAAGTATTCGGTGGCATAGATAACAACATCTATCCTCGTTCCCTGAATGTGACAATAGGTGCTTCTGTGACTTTCTAATTCTCAATATAAAACATACTTAGACAATGAAAAAGGTTAAAATATTAACTGCAGTTGCAGTTCTCTGCGTAGCAGTACTTACAAGTTGTGTGAACGACTTGAATACAGAACCTATTGACCCAAATATCAAACAGACCTTTGATGCCAATATGGTGTTCAACAAGATTTATGCATCATTGGGAATTTCGTCCCTGTTTTCCGATAATTATCCCCTTGTGAGATTTTTTTTCACAGTAGATAACTGCACCGATATTAGTGATTTTCGGCTTTTCTTCGTATGTTTCGATTTCAACTGCAACACCGTGCGGAACTTCCTCTTCAAGATAGTTCAGTATTTTTTCTCTTATTATCTCGCTGACAATAAAACGTTCCGGATGGTCTGTCACCATATCTTCAGGGAAATACATAGGACCCTCTTCAAGATATGTTTCAATCTTGTCCAGCAGGTTTTTCACATTAGTTCCCTCAAGAGCTGATGTTCCGAAGATGCCGTCAAAAACGTTCAGTTCATCGTATTCGCTATAAATTCCCGCATATTCTTCCGGTGACATTTTGTCAATTTTATTAATAATAAGAAGCTTAGGTGTTTCAAGATCCTTTATCATATCCACAATATATCTGTCGCCCGGCCCCTTTGTAATGCTACCGTCTACAAGGAACAGTACTACATCTGTTTCCTTAAATGTGCTTACAGCCATGTCAGTCATAGCAGCACCAAGCTTATTCTTGGCTTTATGAATTCCCGGCGTATCGATGAATACCATCTGACAGCCACCCTCCATATCATCATCAAAACGTGTATATATACCTCTGATGCTGTTTCTTGTAGTCTGAGGCTTGTCTGTTGTAATTGCAATCTTTTCCCCAAGAATACTGTTCAGTAAAGTGGATTTTCCCACATTTGGTCTTCCAATTATTCCAATAAATCCTGATTTCATCATAGTCTAAATCCTTCCGGAAGTAATTCTTTTAATACTACCACTCTTAAATTATCTTCGTCATCTCCCATAATAATTTCCAGCTCCGGTGCGAATTCGTACAGAAACTGTCTGCATATTCCGCACGGAGAACCGGCTCCCTCACTGGTAACAACAGCCAGCTTGGAAAATCTGCGATATCCTTCTGAAATAGCTTTGACCGCCGCCGTTCTTTCAGCACAGATAGTACCCCCATAGCTGGAGTTTTCCACATTGACGCCGGTAAAAACCTTTCCCTCTTCTGTCAGAAGTGCAGCACCAACCTTGAATCTGGAAAACGGTGCATACGCATTGGGCATTGCCTCTTTTGCAAGCCTGAATAATTCTCTGTTATCCATTTTCTTATCTCCCTATTCCCAAATATTCCATTACCTCTTCCTCACGCTGACGCATCTCTTTCTTTTCATCGTCTTCCATGTGGTCATAACCCAGAAGATGAAGGATGCTGTGAGTAAACAGATAAATAATCTCTCTTTCAAAAGAATGTCCAAATTCTTCTGCCTGCTCCTCGGCTCTTTCCTTGCAGATAACCACATCTCCGAGACAGATTTCTCCAAAATCAGGAATTTCATTCAGATCGTCAAACTGGGGAAATGAAAGCACGTCAGTAACCTTGTCATTATCGCGATACTCACGATTAAGGCTGCGGATTTCCTCTGCCTCGACAAAAGTAACGCTTATTTCCACACGCTCATCAGAAAGGCCTTCCAGCTCCAGACATCTTGCCGCAGCCTTCTCCATGGTTGATCTCATTTCATCAGCTACAACCTGTCCTTCTTCAAAATATATAGTCATAAAGTACCTCTTATTCTTCCAGTTCGTCAGGATATTTTTTGTAGTACTGATCGTAGGCATTGATAATTTTCTTTACAAGTTCATGCCTTACAACGTCCACATCTTTCAGATAGCAGAAATCAATATCTTTAACATTTTTCAAAACCCTCTGAGCCTCAACCAGTCCGCTCTTTTTTCCTCTTGGAAGGTCAATCTGTGTAACGTCTCCCGTCACCACAACTTTAGACCCGAAGCCCATTCTGGTCAGGAACATCTTCATCTGCTCTCTGGTGGTGTTCTGCGCCTCATCAAGAATGATAAACGAATTATCCAGTGTACGTCCTCTCATGTAGGCGAGAGGAACTACTTCGATAACTTCTTTTTCCTTAAGTCTGAGAGCATTGTCTCGTCCCAGAATATCGTACAGAGCGTCATATAAAGGTCTCAGATACGGGTCAACCTTTTCCTGAAGGTCTCCCGGCAGGAATCCCAGTCTTTCTCCGGCTTCAACAGCCGGTCTTGCAAGAATGATTTTCTGAACTTCTTTATTCTTAAAAGCGTTCACAGCCATTGCTACCGCTATATAAGTCTTTCCCGTTCCGGCAGGTCCGATTCCGAAAACTATATCCTTTTTTCTTATACTGTTAACGTATTCTTTCTGACCGATAGTCTTAGGCCTTAAAGGACGACCTTTGCATGTAAAGCAGATAATATCTTTATCCACCTTATGCTCACCATATGAAAGCCCCTGTTCTCTAAGACTTATAACGTAATTGACCTTCTGTGTATCCAGCTTCTCTCCCGATATAAGAATTCCCATCAGTTCGCTTAGAATTCCTTCTGCCAGTTCGATATTCTCTCCTTTCAGAACAAGCCCGTCATCTCTCTGGAAGATTTCCACTCCCGTACTTTCCTGAATAAGGTTCAAATTAGCGTCCAGATTTCCAAACAGCTCAATTCTGTCTACACGTTCATCTATTGCTATTGTTTTCAATAATAATCTCCTTTTCTTCACCTACTTGCCGGCGCGTTTCTACGACACCATACACTTTAATTATATTTTCTTTCTCTTGAAAATTCAAACTTTTATTTAATATTTGCGCGTCTTTCGGAACATTTTCTTTAATCCACGTCCTCACTCGAGCTTCAGCTTCTTTCTTGCCCTCACCATGATTCAGGTAAAAAGAATAATAATAAGGGACCCTGGCAATTACTTCCCCGTCGGCATGAACCTTCAGGATTCTGGTTTTATCAGCGTCTTCATCGTAAGTTGACATTTCCACAGGAATTTTGCCACTTATAATTATTCTTCCTTTTCTTACAAAAGCTCCCGGTTCCACTATTCTGACTCCTCTGTATGTTCTCACTGTTTCCACATAGCAGTCGCAGTCAGCAACAATATGGCATGGCTTTTTCATCTTTTTATGTGATTCCTTCAGGCTGATACTCTTTCCCTGGGCCTCTGCAAGTCGAACCTGTGCATAGCCTCCCCGTGTTTCCACTTTCACCCATACAACCTTGTCAAAACTTTCATATATATGGTTTTGTACCTTTTCAGCATCAAAACCTTTTAATGCGCCCTTATACAGTCCTGCCTCCCGGGCACAGGCTATGACCTGATTTTCATCTATAGCCGTACATCCGATAACATCAACTTCTCTGATAAAAAGATTCTGTGCTGCACAAGATATTATGAATACCATAATTCCACAAATCAGGAGCTTCTTTCTTTTAAAAGAAACTGCTCTGAATCGTATGCCGCCTTCGTTTATAAGAGTAAGCCTGTACTTGTTTCTTGTCAGCTTCTGTAACAGTTCAAAGTCTCCTGCGGTAATATCTGCCTCCATGCTTGTTTCACTGATGTGTTCCATATGTTTGAAACAAATACCACAGGAAATTGCCTTAGATAATAGTTTTTCCACCTGAAATCCATCTATTCTGATTCTAATCCAGTGGCCTAAAAAACTCCATTGACTGAATATTCCCAGCAAGCTCCATTCTTCCTTCCATAAGCTCCCCAACCTTAAAGTTTTGTCCTTTAAAAGAGACATAGAAACGTCCGGCATCTACAACGACAGATGTATCGCTTATCTGTATGGCTTTTTTCACATTTTCTATTATTGCAAATCGGGTATTTGCAGTCACCTTTGGTGACAGGATATCAAAATCCAATGCCAGTTCTTCTGAAATTCTCATGAGACAAATATATGCAGCAGGCTTTACCAATATGAAAAAAACAACCTGATCGAAATCAGGTTGTCCTATTTTTGTTTATGTTATTTTCCTGTTAACCCAGAAACTCCATAACGCAATTCTTTACATCGTTTCCATCTGCTAAGCCTTTAAGTTTTCCCATTACAGGTCCCATCAGCTTGCCCATGTTCTGCTTTCCACCCTCAATTCCAAGGGACTCGGCAGTTTCCTTAACAACTTCCATGATTTTCTCTTTGGATAACTGTTCAGGTAAATATCTGTTTAGAATTTCGATTTCTCTGTTATAAGCTTCCAGCAGATCTGCTCTTCCGGCTTTTTCAAAATCAGCCAGGGCATCCTTACGCATTTTTACCTGTTTAGATAATATAGCAATTATGCCTGCGTCGTCTAGTTCTTCTCTGTTGTCTACCTCATACTGCTTAATAGCGGCACGAGCCAGATTGATTGTATTCTTAGCTGTATCATCATGAGCCTTCATAGCCTCTTTGAAATCAGCCATTAATTGTTCTTTTAGAGCCATTTAAATCACCTCGATCCTAAATGACTTAGTATTTCTTAGCCTTTTTTCTAGCAGCTTCAGATTTTTTCTTTCTCTTTACGCTTGGTTTTTCGTAGTGCTCTCTTTTTCTAAGTTCTGACATAACGCCGTCTCTTGCGCATGATCTCTTGAATCTCTTAAGAGCGCTTTCTAAACTTTCGTTTTCTCTTACGATAACTTGTGCCATATTCCAATTCACCTCCTGACCATGTCTAATCATAAGCCTGTGAACAGTCTTCTTAAAATAACAGAAAAATTATACTACTTATATGTATATATTGCAAGTTTTTTTTGCCAATTAATTTAGTTTCCTGATATAAAACAAAACACAAAAGGAAAAACCATCCCCATTATGTTCAGGTTTTTCCTTTTTTTCGTCACTTAGAATTCAAGATTTCTTTCTGTTTCAGGGTCGAATACCAGTGCTACATCTCCGTTAAATGTAATAGGAATTTCCTGTCCCTGATGGAATTCAGTTCCTTCTTCGATATCAACTGTCTGAACAATGACAATTGATTCCTTTCCCAGAACTTTAACATGAAGATACATTTCACTTCCCATATCTTCATACACATCAAGAGTGCTGACAACAGCATTTTCCTTATCCTTTGCAATACTAATATGCGTAGGACGCACACCCAGTGTGACCTTTCTGGATTCCACTCCATTAGCAGCAAGTCTTTCCTGCTTTTCCTTAGAAAGCTTTACTTTGAAGCCATCAACAACTACATAGTAGCCATCTTCTTCTTTTAAAAGATCTGCATCGTAGAAGTTCATCTGAGGTACTCCGATAAAGCCTGCAACGAACAGGTTTGCAGGATGACGGTATACTTCCTGAGGTGTGCCGATCTGCTGAACTTCTCCATCCTTCATGATTACAATTCTGTCACCCAGAGTCATAGCTTCTGTCTGGTCATGTGTAACATATACGAATGTTGTGTCAATAACCTTACGAAGCTTGATAATTTCGGCACGCATCTGGTTACGAAGTTTAGCGTCCAGATTTGATAGCGGTTCATCCATCAGGAATACTTTTGGATTTCTTACAATTGCTCTGCCAATAGCTACTCTCTGACGCTGACCACCTGATAAAGCTTTTGGCTTTCTGTCCAGATAGTTTGTAATATCAAGGATTTCTGCAGCCTCTCTAACCTTTTTATCAATTTCATCCTTTGGCACCTTTCTCATTTTTAGAGGGAATGCCATATTATCATATACTGACATGTGCGGATATAGAGCATAGCTCTGGAATACCATTGCAATGTCTCTATCCTTTGGAGCAACATCATTAACTCTTTCACCATCAATCAGAAGATCACCTTCTGAGATCTCTTCCAGGCCGGCAATCATACGAAGAGTTGTTGACTTTCCGCAGCCTGAAGGTCCAACCAGAACAATAAATTCCTTGTCTGCAATTTCGATATTAAAATCGTCAACTGCAACTACGCCCCCGTCCACGATTTTAAGATTTGTCTTCTTCTCAGGTTCACCCTTTTTCTGCTTAGGTTTAACATATGGATAGATTTTCTTTATATTCTTTAGTGTAACGTTTGCCATTAACGACAACTCCTTCCGTACAATTTTGTAATTTCGGCGATATATTCTGCAAGTTCATCAGTTATCGCATCTTTTTTCATACGCCATCTCCAGTTGCCATGAGGAACACCCGGAGTGTTCATCCTTCCCTCTATATCCAGTCTCAGGTAATCCTGCATCTGTGCAATAAAGGTGTCCGCAACAGAGCTCATTCCCGCTCTGACAATTGCTATATCAAGTTCTTCCTCATCTTTGACTCCAAGATATTTTTTTGCAAATTCTACATCTTCTTTCGCTGCATCTTTTGTCCAGTTCACCAGCGTGGTGTTATCATGAGTGCCTGTATAGCAGACGCATCTGTTATAGTAAGTATGTGGAAGATAATTGCTCTCTTCTCTCGAGTCAAATGCAAACTGTAGAACTTTCATTCCCGGGAAGCCAGAATTTGAAAGAAGTGCTGCAACCTCCGGAGTAATATATCCAAGGTCTTCGGCGATGAACTCATGTCCCGCAAACCATGAGGAAAGCACTCCAACGAAGTCCATGTCAGGGCCTTTTACCCAGTGCCCATTTACGGCAGATTCTCCGTATGGCACAGCCCAATAGCTTTCAAAACCTCTGAAATGGTCTATTCTCAAAATGTCATACAGTTCAAATGCTCCCGCAATTCTGTCAATCCACCAGCCATAGCCTCTTTCCTTCATGTAATCCCATCTGTACAATGGATTTCCCCATAGCTGTCCGTCTGCACTGAATGCATCAGGAGGAACTCCTGATACTTCAATTGGCAGGTTTTCTTCATCCAGCAGGAAGCATTCAGGACTTGCCCATACATCTGCCGAATCAAGAGCTACATATATAGGAACATCTCCTATGATTTTAATTCCCTTTTCTCCTGCATAATCTTTTAATGCTTTCCACTGTGAAAAGAACAGATACTGGATAAACTTGAAAAATTCAATATCATCAGAAAGAATATTTCTGTATTTTTCAATAGCTTCAGGCTGGTGTTTTCTGATATCTTCTTCAGGCCACTCAGTCCATGGTCTCATGCCGAAATATCTCTTAAGTGCCATGAACAGCGAATAATTGTCCAGCCATTTTTTTTCATTGCAAAAGTTTTTTATGTCCTGAGCATTGAGAAGACTGTCATCTTCCTTGTGTCTCAGATACGCCTTTTCCAAAACGTCAAATCTGTTTTCGTACAGCTTACCGTAATCAACATGTTCGGGATCATTTCCCCAATCTATTGATTTCACATAATCTTCTTCAAGAAGTCCCTTTTCAATCAGCATATCCAGATCTACAAGATAAGGATTGCCTGCAAATGTGGAAAAACTCTGATAAGGAGAATCCCCATAGCTTATCGGGCCGACAGGCAGTATCTGCCAGTACTTCTGATTTGCTCTGTGAAGAAAATCGATAAAATGGTATGCTTCTTTTCCTAATGTACCAATTCCATAATCAGATGGAAGTGATGTAATTGAAAGTAATATCCCACTAAATCTGTTACTCATATTCTTAACCCTTTACTGCTCCTGCTGCAACACCTTTGATAATGTGCTTCTGACAAGTCAGATAGAATACAATTACAGGGATAATACTCATAGTGATTAATGCCATAATTGCACCAAGGTCTATGCTGCCGTAGCTTCCCTGAAGATACTGAATATGAATTGGAATTGTCATATATTGTGTACGGTTCAATGACAGATATGGTAACAGGTAGTCGTTCCATATCCACATTATTTCAAGTATACCGACTGAAATCATTGTTGGTTTCATCATTGGAAATACAACACTGAAATATGTTCTGACAGGTCCACATCCGTCAATAGCTGCCGCCTCTTCTATTTCCAGCGGTATTCCCTTAATAAAGCCGGTAAACATGAACACCGCCAGCCCTGCACCGAATCCCAGATAAATTACTGGAATTGTCCAAGGTGTATTCAAGTGAAGTGTATCTGCTGTCTTAGCAAGAGTAAACATTACCATCTGGAAAGGTACTACCATGGAAAATACGAACAGATAGTAGCAGATTCTGCAGATTGTACTGTCAACTCTGGCAATAAACCATGCTGCCATAGATGTACATATCAGAATCAGTGCAGTTGACAGCAATGTGATTACCAAACTGAACAGAACTGATTTCATAAATGGGTAGTTACCAAAAGTCATACCCTTTATATAGTTGTCAAAACCCACTCCGGTTTCCGCATTTGGAAATGCAAATGTTGCTGTTTTTACAAATGTGTTTGCCTTAAAGGAGTTCATTAGCACAATCAGCATAGGGAGAACATATATAACAGATATTGCTGAAAGAACGCCGACTAATGCACGCTTTGCTTTGCGTTCTCCACTTATAGAATTTTTCTTGTTCATTACTGCTGCACCTCCTTCGAGTTCGTTCCTTTAAGCTGTGCAATGGATATAGTTGCTACTAATATGAAGAACAGTACTGCCTTTGCCTGTGCAACGCCACGAGCTCCGGAGCTTTCTCCATAGAATGTGTTAAAGATGTTCAATGCCAGCATTTCTGTCGTTTTAACAACAGTGCCGTCATCCTGCCAGATGTATGGCTGACCTCCTGTTAATGCCAGGTTCTGGTCAAACAGTTTGAATCCGTTTGTTAATGTCAGGAACATACAGATCGTAATTGAAGGCATCAGATTTGGAATTGTAACGTGAATCAGCGTATGCCATCTGCTCGCACCGTCAATTTTTGCAGCTTCCATCATATCTTCAGGAATTGACTGCAAGCCTGCAATATATATAATCATCATGTAGCCGATCTGCTGCCAGCACATAAGAATTATCAGTCCCCAGAAACCGTACTTTGTTTCCATCAGTATGGATGTGTTGTACTGGCTGAGAATGCCATCAAAAATCATACTCCAGATGTATCCTAGTACAATACCTCCAATCAGGTTAGGCATGAAGAATACAGTTCTAAAAATGTTTGAACCCTTAATTCCCTGGGTTAAGAGATATGCAATAATAAATGCTAATAAATTGATTAATAATAACGATACTGCGGCGTACAGACCTGTATACCAGAATGCGTGTACAAATGTGGCGTCCTTAAATGCACTAATGTAGTTTCCGAAACCAATAAAGTTTGCATCGCTTGTAGTAGTAAACTTACAGAAGGACAAATAGAAGCCTTTAATAAACGGATAAATGAATCCAATTGCAAAAGCCGCTAATGTTGGAAGTAGAAAAAGCCAGAAGCAATTCCTAATAGGGCGTCTCAGCAATTCCGAATTGACAGCCGCACCGTCCCTTGCACGTCCCTTTTTCATAAAAGTCTCCTCTCTTGCATAATTAACTATACAAAGGGCGAGAGTGTACTCTCTCGCCCTCTACTGATTTTGCTTTCAAACTAGCCAGGTTATCTAGCTCTATTCATTACTAACTGTAATCTAAAAGGATTTACTGATTAGCTGCCTTGTACTGGTCTGCCCAGCCTTTTACAAATGCCTTTTCAACATCTTCCCAAGTTCCCTTGCCTGCATCGTACTTGTTCATTGCAGCTACAAGAGTTGCTCTCCATTCATTTACGTTTGGAGTGTAGTTGAATGCCCATGCAACGCTGTACTTACCATCAGCGATCATCTGGTTGCAGTTCTGGAAGAATACGTTGTCAGTTTCTGCTGCTGATTTGTAAGGGATTACTCCAAACTGTTCAGCCATTACCTTAGTTCCTGCTTCTGAAGTTACCATCCACTTCATGAAGTCTAATGTTGCGTTGATGTCGTCTTCTGAAGCCTTAGCATTTACAGCCCAGCAGTTTTCAGTTCCTGCACAAAGACCTGCATTTTCTTCACCTTCTACTCCACAGTAGATAGGAATCATAGCTAACTTTTCAGCACCCAGTGCTTCACTTAATGCAGCATATTCCCAAGTTCCGTTCTGGAAGAATACTGCCTTTTCTGCCTTGAATTCACCTTCAGCATCATATCCGCCAGTAGCTAAAGTAGTCTTATCCTGTGCAGCGTTGTTGATGTACAGATCCCAGATCATCTTGAAGTTGTCAAGATATGTTCCCTTGATTTCTGCAGGACACTCTGTCCAGTTGTCATCTCTGCTTTCATAGAATAGAGGCATATTAGCTAAGTGACCTGAGAATCTCCATGATGAAGAATCGTCCATACCGGATGATGTGAATGCATCGAATCCTAATTCACCTGCTCTTGCGTGGATGTCTTCTGCAACAGCCTTTAATGAAGCGAAATCTTTAATGTCAGCAAGTTCATAACCGGCTTTCTTTAGAAGATCAACGTTTGTGATGATACCGAATGCTTCGTAGCAGTATCCGATTGAGCAAGCTTTTCCGCTGTCATCGTAAAGTGTGAAGTCATCAGTAGTTAATTCCTTGTAAACGTCTGTGTCCTTTAAGTCGTAGCAGTAGTCTTTCCAAGTGTTAACTGCTGCAGCGTTACCGGCTACGAATAAAGTAGGAGCTTCTGACTTATCCATTTCTGCTGTTAATGTTGATTCATATTTACCTGATGCTGCAGTAACGATCTTTACAGGAACGCCTGTTTCTTCTGTATAAGTCTTAGCGATTTCCTGAAGAGCTTCATCAGCTTCTGGCTTGAAGTTTAACCAATATACTGAACCTGCTGCGTCTCCTCCCTTAGATCCGCATCCAGCTAACAGGCCAACAACCATGCATAGAGTCATAGCTAGTGCTAATAATTTTTTCTTGTTCATTGAGATGTCTCCCTTCAATAAAATAATCATAAGAGGTTGGCTACTCCCCTGTTTTCTATAGGTATATAGTACGACATTTCTTTAACAATTTCAAGAAAATATACAATGTATACAAAAAATGTTAATTTGTTCATTTTTTATGCACATTTTGTAATTTATATTTGCATGATATTTCCTGCACAATTAAAAAGCGAGCATTTATCTCAGCTCGCCTTTCATTCCGTCTTTGTATTCTTCTATCAGTTTTACATCATAGAAATTATTAAGCATCTCTTCATTTCCCGCAACATACACCTTGATGTAGTTGTCAGTATATCCGGTAATCATTTCACAGTCGTCTGCATATTCTTCAAAGAGCACACGTCTTGTAGCGCCTTCACACCGCTTGTAAAAAAGCTGTGCCGATTCTTCAGCTTTTTCAATCAGCATCTGACTTCTGCGGTTCTTTTCAGGACCCGGAATCTGCCCCTTCATTTCTGCCGCAACAGTCCCGCGTCTCTGTGAATATTTGAAAGCATGAACTTTGCAGAATCCGACCTGGTCAATTATCCTCAGGCTGTCCCGGAAATCTTCCTCCGTTTCTTCAGGAAAACCGGCAATAATATCCGTCGTTATTCCATACAGAGGGTCGAAATCCTTAAGAACCTTAACAATTTCAAGGTACTCATCTCTGCTGTAACGTCTGTTCATAAGAGAAAGCACATGATCGGCCCCACTCTGAACAGATAAATGCAGGTGCGGACAAAGCTTATCATACTGAAGAAGCCTCTTTACATATTCTGCGTTTATGACAGTCGGTTCCAGAGAACTCAGTCTGATACGAAAATCTCCGTCCAGTGCATTTAATCTAGCAATCAATGGCTCGATTCCGCCCATTTCGGTGTCCTCACCGTAAAGGGCAGTATTAATTCCTGTAAGGATTATTTCTTTGAAGTCCTGCTCAATCAAGCCTCTGGCTTCCTCAATTATCTCCTCCGGATTACGGCTTCTGACCTTTCCTCTTGCATAAGGGATTACACAATATGAGCAGAAACGGTTACATCCTTCCTGAATCTTGATATATGCTCTGGTTCTGGACTCCATAGATGTCACAATACCATTGGAAATATACTCAGTGAGTTCCTCGTAATCTTTTACATGATACTGTTTCTTTTCTGCAGTACGATATTCTTCAATATACCGAAGAAGCTTATGCTTCTCATTAGTCCCTGCAACAACATCCACATCTTCAATAGCCGCTACCTCTTCAGGACTCACCTGGACATAACATCCGGTTACAGCCACTACAGCTGATGGATTAACCCTTTTCATCTTTCTGATGTACTGTCTGGACTTTCTGTCTGACATGTTTGTTACAGTGCAGGTGTTGATCACATACACATCCGCAAAATCATCTTCGGAAACGATTTCATAACCATCCGTCTTAAACTGCTCTTTTAAAGCCTCTGTCTCGTACTGATTAACCTTACAGCCTAAAGTATGAAATGCAACTTTCATAAAACTCCTACCTATCTAAAGCTCTGATTACAGGCATCAGCCTGGTGGCCAGGTCAATTTTCTCTTTCCGAGAATGTGGAAATGCAAGTGCTTAACTGTCTGGAAAGCATCCTCTCCATTATTGCTTACTACTCTGTAGCCGTTTTCAAGGCCAAGGTCAGCAGCAATTTCATGAATCTTAAACATAATGTAGCCCATAAGTTCCTGATCTTCTTCTTTAACATCGTCAAGGCTTTCGATATGCTTCTTTGGGATTACCAGCACATGAACAGGAGCCTGCGGATCCAGATCATGAAATGCGATAATTTTATCATCTTCATATGCAACATTTGATGGAATCTCATGACTTCCTATTGCACAAAAAATACAATCTGCCATATTCTAATCTCCTTTCATTTTTATAATTAAATAGTACAACCTTTCGACCTCTTCTTCAAGAATAAAGTTTTTTCCAGTTCTATATATTAGACTGAAAGGAAGTGATTTTTGTGAAAAAACATCTGAAAAGCTTTGCATCTTTTTTTATGGTTACGCTGCTGCTATGCCTGTCTGCTGCAAGTCCGCAGGCAGACACTGTACTAACACCTAAACCATCTTCAGCGGATGTTCCCATTCTCATGTACCATGGTCTTACAGACCAGCCAGGGAAAGTCAACAATTACTTTATTCCTGCCGATACCTTTCGCCAGGATATGAAATATCTTAAAGACAACGGATACACATCCATCACTATGACTCAGCTCATTGATTTTACATATGGCGAAATTGACGGTTTTCCGGATAAGCCGGTGATAATCAGTTTTGATGACGGCTACTATAACAATCACCTCTTTGGAACTTCTGTGCTGAAAGAATACAATATGAAGGCGGTGATGTCCCCTGTCGGCAGTGCATGTCAGATTGCCTCCGAAGAAGAATATATGAGCGAGATATATAGAAATGTAACCTGGGATGAGCTTACAGAAATGTCTGAAAGCGGCTGCTGGGAGATTCAGAATCATACCTGGAATATGCATGAAATAACCGATCAGCGTAAAGGAGCAAGAAAAAATCCCGGTGAGAGCATAGGTGAATACGCTAGCATTCTCAAGGAAGATCTGCTCTCTCTCCAGGATAAAATTCAAAGTTGCACAGGCAAAACCCCTAATACTTTTACCTGGCCTTTCGGTATGTACACCTCCGGCTCAAAAGAACTGCTGAAATCAATGGGTTTTCGAGCCGGATTAATATGTGCCTCCGGCATTAATCATATTGAACAAGGCGATACGGACGCACTTTTCGGATTGAAAAGAAATCTCAGAAAGCCCAATGTATCTTTAGAAAGGCTGTTGCAGTAACTGCGGGAAACTGCTCCCGTTTTACTGCGGCCAGCCTATAATTCCAGTTCATACATGGTCATTGCAAGGGCTGCCATGCCTGCAGTTTCCGTTCTTAAGATGGTCTTTCCCAGAGTAACTCTTGCTGCTCCGGCTTCGTCTAGCATTTCTGCCTCGGAATCAGCAAAGCCTCCCTCAGGACCAATAATAATTGCCACTGTTTCAGGCTTTGATGGCAGATTGCGCAGGCAATCTTTGATTGAGTAGTTACTTTCATTTTCGTATGGGAAAAGAATCAGGTCAAAACTTTTCAGCCGGTAAACCATTTCCTTAAACCTGACACTTTCATTGATTTCAGGTATAAGACCTCTCTTGCACTGTTTCACAGCCTCGTCGGATACTTTCTGCCAGCGCTCAAGTTTTTTGCTGAAGTTGCCTTTTTCTACTACTACTGTCCTCTCCATGAAAACCGGTGTAATTGAGTAAACGCCTAATTCTACACATTTCTGAATTATTGTTTCCATCTTCCCTGCCTTTGGGATTCCCTGAAACAGGGTGACCTTTACTTCGGGTTCTCTTGCAAAGGCCTGCTTATCCACAATTTTAAGCAAAACCTCTTCATCCGTAATCTGGTCGATTTCAGTCTCATATTCCCACTGTACCGAGTCTGAAACATCAACCATATCGCCTTCTTTAAGGCGCATTACCTTTATCATATGCCTGATATCGCCCCTGTCAGTTATGGAAATATACTTATCTCCAATATTTACCGAATCAGTAAATATTCTCATATTGTCCTCCTCGTCTTATACTGTGGCGACAATTGCACACCAGCCGCCATCACGAACGACTTCAACAATTGTGAATCCCAGCTTTATAAGATGTTCAGAAACTATTTCTTCTTTTTCTACAAGAATACCTGAAGAAATGAAATAAGCATCTTCTTTCATGTGTTTTGCAACATCCTCTGCAAGCATCATTACAAGATCCGCCATAAGGTTTGCAACCACCACGTCTGCCTTGTAGTCGATTCCTTTTGTAAGATCTCCGTACTGTGCTCTTGCAGCTTTATCAACTTTATTCAGAACGATATTCTCATCTGCGACTTCTACAGCAATAGGGTCTACGTCTACACCAAGAACATCCTTTGCACCAAGAAGTGCTGCCGCAATTGACAGAATTCCGCTTCCACAGCCCACATCTAATACGTCGTCATCTTTTTTCTGATACTTCTCAAGCATTTTAATACATAATGAGGTTGTCTCATGTGTTCCTGTTCCAAATGCCATGCCGGGATCGATTTCAATAATAAGCTTATTATCCACGTTATCGTACTCTTCCCATGTTGGCTTTACAACAATGCTGTCAGAAACCTGTGACGGTTTAAAGAATTCCTTCCACTTATCCTTCCATTGGCTGTCGTCATCATATTTTACGGTCACTGCCAGTGTACCGAAGTCCGCATCTTTACCAAACTCACCTGCAGTGGCATCAGCCTTCAGTTCGGCAATTGTAGTCTCTGTGAGTTTTGACAGTTCACGATTTTCCGGAGTATCCTCCAGATAAACGATTACCTTTGGCACGTCCTTCATCTTTTCCATAATTGAGTCGTCAAGGTAATCCCAGTCATAAGTCTGTTTCTTATCCATAAGCTCCTCAATGTCACGGGGGTCCTCAACAACTGTGTCTGTAATTCCTATATTAAATAATTCTGTTACTACAGGCTCAATTCCGGCCGCAGATGTTTCTATGTCTATTTCGATATAATTCACTTTTTTCCTTCCTTCCGGTTTTGATTTCAACGTAGATATTTTATCTCATTTCTACGTGAAAGACAATCACTTTGTGGAAGGCTTCAGTCTGCACTTTATCACTCCGGCAACCATGGATATTAACCATATCATTATTGACAGCAGAATCGAGATTGACAAATGGTACATGTCCAGTCTGCTGTACACCCATACTGCAGCAAAACTGGATAAACATAAAATATTTGCAATTACTTTACTTGTTATAAAACCTTTATACTTAATGTCTTTTATAACAGGCTGAATCCCTATGAGAATCAGACACTCCAGAAGAATTATTTCTTTCCAGTACTGCTCAAAA
>JAQYNQ010000075.1 GCA_028727785.1 Eubacteriaceae bacterium
AACCCTGAAATTGAAAAAGAGGGACATTACCTTTGCCTGAACATTGAAAAGTATGGCGGAATGATCTATGCTCCATGGTTCGACAGACCTCTGTCAATTGCAGGTCGCGTTGTAGTTAAAGAAGGCAGCCGGCTATCGGGCAGGCTGGTGAACATAGACCGAGATCTTCTGGTGATTCCTAATCTGGCGATTCACATGAACAGGAAAGTCAACGACGGCTTCACATATAACCCGCAGAAGGATATGCTTCCGCTGTTTGGAGATGCCACGTCTAAGGGAGTTTTGATGGAAGAGTTATCAAAACTTGCAGGTACCGAAAACCCTGAGGACATTGTCGCCGCTGACCTCTACCTGTACAACAGGGCGAAGGGGACCTTCCTTGGCGCGAAAAATGAGTTCATCGGCTCGCCTAAGCTGGACGACCTGCAGTGTGCCTACTCTTCAATGAGAGCCTTTATTAAGGGCGGGAACAACGACAGCGTGACCATGTGCTGCGTGTTCGACAGTGAGGAAGTGGGAAGCTGCACCAGCCAGGGAGCTGATTCTACAATTCTTTCGGATGTTCTGGAGAGAATTTCGGATGCTTTCGGTCGCAGCCTTCAGGAACATAAGTCAGCTCTTTCAGGCTCATTCATGGTATCAGCGGATAATGCTCACGCTGTGCATCCTAACTGTCCGGAAAAGGCAGATCCTACAGACAGACCTTTCATCAACAGAGGGGTTGTCATCAAGCACAATGCTAACCAGAAATACACAACGGATGCCATAACTGATGCTGTCTTCAAGGGGATCTGCGTGAAGGCCGGCGTTCCGGTTCAGAATTTTTCCAACAGAGCGGACGAGCCGGGTGGTTCAACCCTGGGAAACATTTCGGCAGCCCACGTATCCATTAATATGGTGGATATCGGCCTGCCGCAGCTTGCAATGCACTCACCCTTTGAGACTGCCGGGGCAGCTGACACCTTCTATATGGTCAGAGCACTTGAGGAATTCTATAACACTTATATTGCGAAAACTGACGATGGGTTTGAGCTGAAATAGAATATTAAAATAGACACATTCTGCGAGATTGTGTTATTTAACAAGAACTATTACTGGTAACATAGCTTCTCCTTACATTACATTTAAATAAATAATTGCATTACGAGAAATCAGAGTGAGTGCACTATCTGCATTCACTCTGATTTCATATTAATATCTTTAATTTTTTCTGTTATTTACTATTCTGACAACAACCGGTGTAAGAGCAAACAGTGCTATAGCATTTGGTATTACCATAAGGTTGTTAAACAAGTCAGTCAATTCCCATACGAAATCATTTGACATTATTGTTCCGACAAAGATAAATGCCAGAGCAATAACAGTGTAAATTACTACATATGTCTTTGGACTTTTCGCCTTGCGGAACAGATATGCGATATTGATTTTACCGTACATATTCCAGCTCAAGGTTGTTGAAAAAGCAAAGAAGAACAGGCAGATTGCAACGAATACTGAACCGAATCTTTCTCCGAATACTGTTCCGAATGCAGTCTGAGCAAGGTTTGTCTTTCCGAGCACATCCATGATTTCTCCTGTATATCCGCCAGCAAGAACTCCGTCCGCAGTGTACAGAGTTGAAATAATTACAATGGCATTCAGTGTTAATACAACGAATGTGTCCATAAATACACCAATTATTGCAACTACACCCTGGTCATGAGGATTTTTTACATTAGCCTGAGCATGCGCATGTGGTGCAGAACCCATACCGGCCTCATTGGAGAAAAGTCCTCTCTTTGCACCCTGACTGATTGCAAGCTTTATAGCTGTACCGAATCCGCCGCCGAGAATTGCCTGTGGCTGGAATGCGTATCTGAAGATCATGCCGAAAGTATCCGGTATGTATTTTATTCTCATAACAATAACTGCAAGACCTCCAAGGATAAAGATTCCTGCCATAATCGGTACAATTTTTTCCGTTACAAACGCCAGTCTCTGAACTCCGCCAAGGAAAATGACTCCGCAGATTATTACAAGGGCAATACCTACTGTCCATGCGGGTACACCGAATGCAGTTTCAAAAGTTGAACCGATTGAGTTTGACTGTACCATACAACCCATAAATCCAAGTGCCAGAATAATTGCAACAGCAAAGAATGTTGCCAGGAATTTTCCGAATGCACCCTTGAATGCGGTTCTGATATAGTAAACCGGTCCACCGTGAATTGTACCGTCTTCATCAATTTTTCTTGTTTCGATTGCTAAAGTTGATTCCGCATAGATTGTTGCCATTCCAAAGAATGCGATAACCCACATCCAGAAGATTGCTCCCGGTCCACCTGTAAGAATAGCACCTGATGCACCGATAATATTTCCCGTTCCTACCTGCGCAGCGATAGCAGTTGTCAGCGCCTGAAAGGAACTCATTCCACTTTCATTTTTTCCTCCGTGCAGTGAAAGATTTCCGAATACTTTTCTCATACCTTCTCCGAAACATCTTACCTGAACAAATTTAGTTTTGACTGTATACCATACACCTACGCCAATCAGCAGAAATACAAGGATATAGCTTGAAAGGTATGTGTTAATATCACATACAATAGGGTACAGCACTGATTCCAGAGTTTTAAACATTACTAATTCCTCCTTTTCTTTACGTTTTTTTTGCAATAAAAAAAACTACTAAAAATCAGTAGCTCTTGAAATGAATATGAAGAGTAATCAGTTATCAAAACTCATCTTTAATAAACTAATTCTGTTCACTCTTTCCTTTTGCCTGAGAGATTCGGTCCGCAGCAGCAGACCTTGCACCTTCGGCATCCGACTTAACGAATTCTCAAGAGCCGTCTCCTTGTTCAGTCTTATGTAATTCTGAACAATTCATCGAACAGTCAGTAGCATAACATACTTGTTACATTGTTGTCAAGACAAAAAAGCACCGTATATTCATGTATACAGTGCTTACTGTTTAGGGAACAGTAGTGTCATTTCGAAAACGGTATCTGTCTGTTCAACAGTGCATATTCCATCCATTTCCTGCATCATAGACCGTATGCTCTCTATGCCGATACCATTGCTTTCGACCCGGTCTGCCGGCATGGTGCACACATTCATTATGGAGAATCCACAGTATCTGTCGTCGGCGATAGTTTCTATTGTAATATCGGCGGATGGTTCCCCATATTTGTATATATTGGATGCAATATTACCGAAAATTCTCTGAAGGTATTCCTGTTTTACCTGGACAAAGCAGGTTGGCCACTTAAGATGTGCATCAACAGAAAAACCATGCGCATTAAGTTCATCCGTAAGGCTGCCCATAGGGCTTTCGAAGGCCTGCTCCATAGTTGCCGGTTCTGCCTGCTTTGCCGGAATATGCTCGGCATTCTCCAAGGTATATTCAAAGAGATGGTCTGATAAAAGCTTCATATGATGAGCTTTTGCATCTATCTTTTCAAGATATGCCTGAAGTTCTTCCTCTGTTTCATAGCGGTGAGATCTCAAAATCTCAAGGTAAAGCATCATTCCGGTCAGCGGTGTGCGAAGATCATGAGACATCTCAGTAATCAGCTGCTTATTGGCCTGATGCAGCTGCTGTTCTGTGTCCATCTGTTCTTTAATAGCATCTCGCATCCGGTTCATACTTTTTGCTAAATCAGTTATTTCATTGTTTCCTTCAACGGAAACCTGATATTCCAGATTTCCACCCTCTATAATCTGAACCTCATCATTAAGTCTGCAAACATAATTTATCAGTTTATTGTTTCCCCGTAAAAAAAGGAAAATGAATATAGCGAGGGAAATCAGCACCGACATTCCCGTACCTAAAAGATAATACTGATAGGTAAAATCGGAATATAGCACAGCTGTCACAGAACCATCTGCAAGCCTCAGATCAACGGTGTTGTTGAGATTTTCAATTACATTCTCATAATGGCTCGACTTCATCGGACTCTCATAGAAAGAGCTGTATATGCAGTTCTCTCCATCATATAACTCCAGCAGAATTACTGGCTGTCTCCTCTCCCACTCCTTCAGCGATTCCAGATCGTCACTTGAAACATGGTTTTCGTCTATATATTCCTGCAGGCTCTCCCCCTGCCACTTAATATGAGTCTGTTCAAAGCCTATTCGATCAAAGTATCTGGTCAGAAAACTGTCCACAGAAAAATAGAGTACCGCAAATATTATGCTGCAAAGCAGCACAGATGCGATTATGGAAATAATAAATCTGTTGCGCAGCCCATACGGCATTTTAAACATTCTTTTCTGTTTCATATCGATATCCTTTTCCCCATACATTCTTAATATAAGCTGGATTCTGCGGATCATCTTCTATCTTTGTACGCAGTCTTCTGATATGAACCATAATTGTGCTGTTTGCACTGTAGCTGTAGGGTTCATTCCAAACGCTCTCATATATGTCATGGGTAGAAAAAATCTTCTGCGGATGCTTAATCAGAAGTGAAAGAATACTATATTCTATTTCAGTCAGATTCAAAGGTGTGTCATCTTTCCATGCTTCATTTCTGTCCAGAGCGACTTTCAATCTTCCCGAAGTCAAAACCTGTTCAGTGTCAAGAGATAATGATTGATGCTTTCCTCTGTACACAGTGTATCTTCTCAGCTGTGCCTTAACGCGGGCAATAAGTTCTGCGTAAGAAAACGGTTTTGATAAATAGTCGTCCCCACCTGCCATTAATCCTAAGGTTTTGTCTCTTTCCTGGCTCTTTGCAGTCAGGAACAGAATGGGCACATTGGACACTTTTCGAATTTCCTCACAGACCTTTATCCCGGACATTCCCGGAAGCATAATATCAAGTATTACCAGATCTACGGCATCATTCATCTGACTCAGCGCGTCTTCTCCTGAAGGGGCTTCCAGAACCACATAGCCTTCCCCGCCCAGGAGTATTCTTATTCCTTCTCGAATTGCCGGTTCATCTTCTACGACTAGTATAACCTGCCCGTTCATTATTTTAACCTTCCTATCGTTTCTCTCATAGTTACAGGTACTTCTTTCTCTCCATTCATTGCATCCGTAAACGGTTCGATAAACTCTAGTCTCTCTCTTGCAGATGAGTTTACAAAGAGCATTATTGTGGAGCCGGCAAGCACGAAGCAGCCCATTTCCTCACCTTTTTGGAAGCTTCCCTTTTCTCTTTCAAAGGCGACCCCGCCTACCATCATTGCACCTACTTCGACCTGAATAGCCTGTCCGAAATGATCGGTGTCCAGAATGCTCCACCATCTGCGGTTTAATCTGTATACCGGAACGGTTTCACATGCTATAGGCTGTACGCTGTGAAGTTTTCCCGGAATGAAATGTGTTTCTTTTAGTGTCAGGTCATCAAAACTGCAAAAGTGGTGGTAGTCACTGGCCTGCAGGCGAAATACCATGCACAGTCCGTCTTTATACTGCTGTGCCGTTTCCTCATCCGGAATCACATCTGTTAACCTGTAGTGAGATCCTTTCATTGGAATAATCATTCCCGATGTTATGGGATACATGGATAGTAGCCCGTCACAGGGACTGATTATTGTATCAGGATTCGTCTCACAGTAAAAATCATCCTTCTTTCTTGAGAAAAAGGATGCAAAAGAATCATATGTCTGACCCTCAAAGAGCTTCATGTCAATTCTGTTTTTTTCTATGTAGCCGGCAATCATAGGCCTTGACAATCCGGAGTTCAGAAACTTCGCGGTAAGCTTGATTGCCCCTGAATTCTGAATGACTTTCATCAAACATCGTCCAATGGCATTGTTATATAGAATATCAATGTTCATACTCTTTCTCCTCTTGCTTTCTCTTATATCCCCTTACCGGCAAGTACTACCAGAACAACTTCAATAATACCGATCACTACGGCGCATATCTTTCCCTTCATATGTGGCTTCTTGAGTTCAATAGGAATCAGAAACAGCGCACCCATCAGAACCTGTACAATTGTAATAGCTATATAAGTTTTCGCAGCCTTCAGACAAACTACAGCATAAACCAGCGGAACTATTAATGCTGAAAGTGTCACCGGCATTCCAAAATATATTTCTCTGGATCCTGCAGATTTTTTCTGTCGTTCAGCTTCATCTACATTGAAATATGCAAGTCTGATCAGAGCACATAAAACATACAGTGCTGAAATCACCAACGCTGCCTTATGGTGATTAAGTCCATATCCGATTGATGCAGGAAGAACCCCGAAACAGATCAGATCGCTTAATGAATCAATCTGGATGCCAAAGTTCTTTTCAGGTACTGTTCTGTCCTTTTTTGTAGATGCAACAGTTCCGTCAAACATATCTCACAATCCGTCTATCATAAGACAAATCACCCCTGCCATTCCATTCCCTTCAAGTGAAAGAACTATACCGATAAAGCCTGTAATCATTCCTATGTATGTAAGTACAACTGTGTAATTGTAAAAGCCTAACAGGCCATTTGGTTTATCCATTATAAATAACCCTCCTACGTTTTCCCCAGATAACTAAATAATAAAATAATTCCATCATATGCGATTCTATTATAACATTTTTTATTACATCAAAGTCTTAAATATTCTAACGATTATTTCTCATTGCCTCATTTCCTTGATTTTCCAACAAAACTTTTGTAGAATATTCTATACAATTATTGTTTACTATGGAGGGGTACAAGCATGACGCCGAAGAAAAAGATAATGGTGATGGAAGACAATATAATGGACCGCGAAATGTTAGTGTCCATCCTGAAAGGTCGGTATATAGTCCTTGAAGCAGAGAATGGACAGGAAGGTCTGAAACTGTTGAATCAGTATCAGGATGATATTGCACTGATTATACTTGATGCAATGATGCCTGAAATGGACGGTTATGCATTCCTTGATTACATAAAATCAGATGCTAAGTTGTCGTTAATACCGGTTATCGTTATGACTCAGAGTGATGCTGAGAAAGATGAGGTAGAAGCACTGTCTCACGGCGCTACAGATTTTATGTCCAAACCTTATCGATCTCGAGTCATCCTGCATAGAATAGCCAATATTATCAAGCTTCGAGAAAATGCAGCACTGGCGAACCAGTTCAAGTATGACCGATTAACAGGACTTTTCAGCAAGGATTATTTCTGCCAGAGAGTACAAGAAAGCCTTGAGGCCAATCCTGACGATGATTACGTGATTATATGCTCAAACATTGAGAATTTTAAAATATATAACGATAGTTTTGGTGTAAAAGCAGGCGACAACCTGCTGAAAGAACTTGCAAAGGCTATTTTGAACAGACTTGGAAGCGACAGTATCTGTGGACGTTTTGGTGCAGACCGTTTTCTGCTTCTTCGCAAACGTTCGGGTAATGAGCAGACTCGTGAGAAACATTTTCAGGACTCATGGTGTAACAGTCTTGCTTATCATGACAGCGTAGTTATGAAATGGGGTATCTATGAAATTACCGATCGTTCTGTTCCCGTTGAGCAGATGTGCGATCGTGCATTTCTCGCAGTAGACAGTATCAAAGGGAAATATGACCGGTTGCTTGCTGTGTATGATGAGAATTTAAGAGACAGGCTGGTACGTGAACAGTTAATAACTGACGCAATGGAAGCGGGTCTCCAAAAAGGTCAGTTCACTGTTTATCTTCAACCTAAATACAGTCTTCGTAACGACGGTCTTGCAGGTGCAGAAGCACTGGTACGCTGGATTCACCCTCAGTTAGGGTTTATGTCTCCCGGTGAGTTTATTCCTCTTTTTGAGAAAAACGGATTTATCACTCATCTGGACCGTTATGTATGGGAATATGTATGTGCTATGCTCAGAGACTGGAAGAACAAGGGCTATCCATCTATTCCGGTATCAATCAACGTCTCCCGAGCCGATATGTATCAGGAATTTCTTCCGGAAACCCTTCTCGGGCTGATTAAGGAATATGGTCTGGAACCTGCTCAACTTCACCTGGAACTGACAGAAAGTGCATATACTGAAAATCCGGAGCAGATTCTGACAACTGTTGATAAGTTGCGAGAGTTGGGTTTTATTGTAGAAATGGATGACTTTGGCAGAGGCTATTCTTCTCTGAACATGCTGAACCAGATGAAAGTGGATATTCTGAAGCTGGATATGAAATTCATCCAGAGTGAAACAGCTAAACCTACAGAAAAAGGAATTCTACAGTTTATTATTACTCTTGCACGTTGGCTCAATATGAGTGTGGTTGCAGAGGGAGTGGAAACTCATGCCCAGCTGGAGCGTCTGCAGGAAGTGGGCTGCGATTATGTGCAGGGTTATTTCTTTGCGAAGCCTATGCCTCTTGAGGAGTTTGAGGTTCTTCTGCGAGAAGGCTCAACGGATTCTACAGATACGATTTATAAGATTCAAGAATTAGATGATATTAAATCCATTCTCATTGCAGATGATGATTCGGATTACTGTGAGGCTGTTCGTCAGCGTTTTGGATCCGATTACCAGATATATGAAGCCGGAAATATGGAAGATGCTATTGCATGTGTACATGAACATGGACATAATATTGCTGTAGTTCTTCTAAGTATGGAACTTCCGGACGCGGGAGCTGAAGGATTTCTTCGTGCACTTCGACAGGATGCTATGCATTGGAGAATTCCGGTGATTGCTGTTCTGCGTGACGGCAATATCAGTAGCGATATGATACTGCACCTGGAAACTGATGATTTTATGTGTAAATGTCATCCATTACAGGACCTGCAGCGCAGGGTAAGTCGCCTGCTGGCTGTTAAGGCATATAGAGAACGTGAACTGCTGCTGCAGGATGAAGCTTGCCGTGACTATTTAACCGGACTTTTCAATCGTCGTGGATTATTCACTGCTGTAGATGCACTGAGACAGGAGGATCTTCCACTTGCCTTATACCTGTTTGATGTTGACGACTTAAAGGCTGCAAATGATCAGATGGGCCACGAAGCCGGAGATATACTGCTTCGTTCCTTTGGAGATGTCTTACGTGCCAATACACGTGAAGGTGATATTCTATGTCGCTATGGTGGGGATGAGTTTATTGTAGTACTTAAACGAATTTCTTCCGAAGAGACAATTCGCAGAAAAGGCGAGACTATCTGCAGCAATTTCCGTAAACTTGTGCTGTCAAATGGAACCCATGCAGCTTGTTCCGGTGGTGTGGTTATGTGCGAAAAAGATGAAAAACCTTCAGCAACGCTTATTAAAAAGGCTGATAAGGCTCTTTATCTTGCAAAAAAAGAAAACAAGGGAAGCTGCTGTCTGTGGAATGATACACTAGAAAAATAAATTAAAAACCCTCTGGCTTTTTCCCAGGTCAGAGGGTTTTCGTTAAAGGGAGTTGCGGCAAATAACGATAAATAAAAAGCAGACCTAGACACGCTGAAATATACTCAGTGTATCCAAGCCTATCTTTAACAGAAGTTCCGAAGCAATGTCTTAAATCCGCTTTTTCGTGCAAATAATGAGTACCTGAACTTGCTTTTTCGTGATTTCGAAGTTATAACCAAATTATATTATGGATATACTATCCTCAAAGAAAGTGATGGAATGCTGAAAAGAAAAATATATGATGCGCTCGTTGCCTGGAAAAACAGCAGCAAAGGTATGACCACAGTGCTCGCATTCCATCCAGCCATCCGTCTCTTCAAGAAACAGGCTGTGATTTGCTACGCCCTGGACGATCAGCTGCTTCATCTTCTGAGACTTTGCTAATGTGCGATAAAGAAGTAATAGAAGTGTAAAAAATTTTGCCGTTCCTATCCGGCACTTAGGGCTGTGTCGGATAGGTCAGGCGTTAGGCTTCCGGCAAGTCTATCTTGCCGACAAAGCTGTAATAAA
>JAQYNQ010000076.1 GCA_028727785.1 Eubacteriaceae bacterium
CGTCTTCCTGGCTGTCTGAACCTTGTTTTTCCTTTTTTCTGTTTTTTTCATCCATATTGCTTCTCCCGCCATTTTAAACCAACTGCCTATGGCTATAATGTTATTATTCTATCAGACAGATATGAACAATCTATGAAGAAAGGACAAAGTATTTTGATTTTCATTAGCAACATGTCATAAATCTCCTTATTTTATAGGCATTTGCAGCAGTTGACTGCTTTTTCATTAACCATTCTATTGTCTCGCCTTTGAACTGTACACAACTTTTTACACAACTTTTGATTTGAACGCAGAAAAAAGCGCCCTGCTGCCTGCAGAACGCTATCTCTTATTGAAATAATCCTACGATTTTTCTCATTTCCTCAGCTTTTGTATCTGGCAAAACATGGCTATATAAATCCATTGTCATACCCAGTTTACTATGTCCAAGAATCGTTTTTAATACCTGTGGCGGCATCCCGTTCTCTATGCATCTTGTAGCAAATGTATGCCGGAGAGTATGCGGTGTGATTCTTTCGTAATCTGGAAACTCTTTTTGAATCTCCCTGTTTATTTTATTCATTCTATCTGACAATGTTCTCTGTGCTATCGGGTGTCCGGTCTCCATTGTAAATACAAGCCCTTCCAGATCAGGCGCAGATTGCCACCTATTACCCAGTGCAAGTCTGTATTCGTTCTGCCTTTTCCTCTGCTGCCGAAGGATTTCATAAACATTATCAAGCATTGGTATGTCCCTTTTACTGGTACGTGTCTTTGGTGTATCAATAAAATACTTGCCGTCTGCATTTACCAACGTACCGGTGACATGAATGATTTTATTTGTAAAATCTACATCTTTCCACTGCAGGCCCCTAAGCTCTCCAGATCGCATTCCGGTAGACAATGCCATTTCAAACAAATCACCAGATGGTAATTTCTTGCAATACTTCAAAAATGTTTTCTGTTCCTCTTTGCTCAGAACACGCCTGTCCCCCTCATCTTTTGCACGTGGGATATTTGCCAATGGAACCGGGTTCTTCTTAATAATCCCGTTCTTTTCGGCTTGTCGGAACATTCCAGAAAGCACCTGAGCCGCACCGATTAGCGTGTTGGCTCCTACCTTCTTCGATAATTTGTTGTATAATCTCTGGATGTGCTCCGGTCGCATGTCTTTCATTTTTTTCTTTCCAATTTCCGGCTCTATGTAATTTTTAAAAGCCTGCTGATATTTCTTAACCGTTCCAACCTTTACAGATGGCTTTCTATATTCTTCTATCCAAGTGTTAAACCATGAACTTACTGTGATTTTTTGTTCCTTCTGGTAAATCCCATGCCGCAATTCATAGCGCATATCTTCGATTCTTTCCATCAATTTCTCTAATTCTGCATCATATAAGCAATACTTGTTACCATCATATTGAAAACGGCCCATATACCTGCCATCTGGGCGTTGTGTAATCCCTTTTGGCAGTTCTTTCCCTTTAGAATCTTTCGCCATAGTATCACCCTTTCAGTTTCTCAAATACGGAATAGATGTTATTTACTGTACTGTCTTCCAGTCCTGCAATCCAGATCAAAGTCTTTTCCTCTGCCGGTGTTAATGAAATATCATCCAAAACTGTATTAAACCGGTCTATATTCCGCTTTTCGTACTCCAGGAACGGAACCGGAAGACTTCTCCCGCTCGGTTGTTTTAACATGAAATCACGCTCCTTTAAACAGATAAGGGGCAGCAGGATTCCTTTTCAGTACTTCCTGTATGTCCTGCTGTCTCTTTATCACTCATACTTTCAAGTCTCCTTTTCTTTCAAGGCCTGCATGAATGCTTCTTTCATCTGCTTAGCAGCAATTTTGTATGTGTCCATATTCTTTACCACGCCTAGAACCGTTATTATGTCATCTTCTTCCAGCATACTCGCAATATCTGTAATTTTCATTGGATAATTTAAATAGTCTTTTCCTTCAATCCCGTTTATAAACGCCATAATTGTTTTTAATTTATGTGTATCGCAAATTCTGAATATCGTATTGATAATTTCAATCCTGATCTCGTCGTTTTCTTTTTTCTTCTTGTAATTCTCTTCAATAAACATATACTCTTCCCTTTACGCCGGAAGTATGCTACTATTGTATTGGTTATTGTGTAGCTCCGGCTATGCCCGCCCCTGTCAGTGTTGGCGCACTGGCAAGGGCTTATTTTTATGCAAGTGTAATCTGTTGTACCTGTGACCGGCCAAAGAACCGGGCTTTGTAAATAGCTCCATCCCCTTTGCTCCCCCAGATCAGTTCTGTTCCAAACAAAGCCTTGCTTCCGTGAATCACTTCATAACCGGCCTGTTTCCAGCCACTCCAGGTATTTGTATCTTCTTCTACTCCTGCTGCCTTTTTGGCTTCCTCAATGCGCTTTGCATTTATCTCCTCTGCTTTGGCAGAAATCCAAGCCCTGTGCAGGCATTCACCGAATGACAGATTTTTAAATTTCCGGTAATTCTTCCATGCTTTCAACATGATTTCCTGTAAATTGAATTTCTTCATGTGTTCTATTCCCCTTTCTGTTTCCGGTACAGCTTCCGGCCGGTTCATCTTCCTGACTATTGGTATTCGCTTCGTCACTCACAGGTATATGGTTCCCGGCTTCACATCTTTTCGGGATGTTCGTTTGCTGTTCCTTTAACTGTCTTTATTATAGCATATGGGCACACATGTTTCCATTGACATGTCGCACAAATATATGGGCACACATGTTATATAATTTCAGTAAATTTGCATATGGACACACGTATTTACAAATGATATAATATAGCTGTAAGGTGGAAAATGAGACTCTTTATTTCACCGCCCCATTATCTAAAGAAAGAAGGTTCAAGTATGGTAGAAGAAAAGAAAAGCACCTATACCGGCCAAACTGATGCAAGACGTAGAGCCACAGCTAAATATCTTAAAGAAACGGTTGAGGATGTCCGTATCCGTGTCCCTAAGGGTCAGAAAGCTGTTATAAAGGCTCACGCAGATAAAAATAGGGAGTCAATGAATCAATTCGTTATAAGAGCAATAAATGAGACTATGGAGCGTGACTCCGGCAAATAAACACTTACATCCTGCTGCCAGAAGGATGACGATAAGGGGGTAGCAAAATGCGACACCCTTATGCGGCAGACAGGGGCTTATCCGCAAACATAACGGTAAGCTGTTAGAATACCGTCGTGATTTCCGACAGAAAAGAGTTGTATAACTACATCATTACCTTTGAGTAAAAGTGAATGGTCGGAAATCTCGACCTTAGAACCCATGCCCCTCTCGAGTGAGGATGCAAAGTTTCATATTCATACCCGACAATTTGGCGGATATGAACCCATGCCCCTCTCTCGCTAGGATGCAAAGGACAAGCTCGATAGCGTTTTGCTATTGAGTTTATCTTCCTTATGCCCATCTCGCGCGAGGATGCAAAGGGGGTGTCCACCGAATAGACTCCCTTGTCTTCATCTGGAACCCATGCCCCTCTCTCGCTAGGATGCAAAATATCCACTACCCTATTACATGGTACAGGTTCTAACTACTGGTCTGCCAAATTGACAGTGCAGGTCAGAAAAGCTACCCTATTACAGGGTACAGGTTCTAACTACCATAACCACCTCTCGCGCGAGGATGCAAAATATCCAGAAATAATGGTGGGGGCACAGATGCGTACCCCATAACCACCTCTCGCGCGAGG
>JAQYNQ010000077.1 GCA_028727785.1 Eubacteriaceae bacterium
ATGAGAAAGATTATGACTCATTCAATAGTTTTTCAAAAGCAGTCGCAGACTATATTAATTATTACAACAATGAACGGATTCAAGTAAAAACAAAATGGATGCCTCCGTCAAAATACCGGGAAGCATCCATGTGTGTTTAAAAAAAATCAATGTGTCCAGGAAACTGGGTACATATCAGAATTCAACGCCACCTGCTTTTTTACTTTACCTGTTTATTAAAAAAACTCCCGCCATGCATAAACCTATTCCCGCAAGCTGAGCCGGTGATATGCTTTCCTTGTACAAAATAACCCCTACAGCTATAAGTGCAACTGCAAGAATGGCACTCATAACAAGATTACCCACACTCACGTCCCAGCCGACCTTGTACATGTATATAGCACCTATCTCAAGTCCTACAATGGACAATCCCAGCATGACAGTTGTCCAGTTCATATGACATACCTGACCTAAAAAGTTTTTGTCCGTGCTCAATACAAAGAAAAGAGCCAGAGAAACCAGTGCTCCAACAACATATGTCCCCACCATCATGGCCATGGGATGCAGTGATTCAGGAACAGATTTAGCACATATATGATAAAACACATTGGATAATACAAGCAATGCTATCGGCCAGTAATAACTCATGCCCACCTCCAAAAAAATTCAAGAAAAAAGGCGGCTTTCAACCGCCTTGTACTAACACTATAAATTCCGAAAACTAATCCATCATCTTGTTGCTGTATGAGAAGTCCTTGAGTGATTCATTAATCTTTACAAACTGATCCTTAATATACTTCTCAACTTCTTCTTCTGTGAAGTCATAGTCATGACGTTCAAGATATGCAATCATTGCACTCTTGATAATAAGTAAATCAACACTTGAATCAACGTATCTTAATGCCGGGTTGTTCATAGCTTCCATAAAAGCTTTTCCTAATGTACTTGCCATATTTCGCACCTCCATAATGATAAAATATACACCATCTGCCTTAAGTATATCATAAGTTTTCAGATTGTAAACACCTTAATTGATTCATAATAAATTCTGCAGTTTCCCAAATATCCATATTCTCAGCCTCTATGCAGATATCACTGTGCTTTTCATAGTATGGTATCCTTTCCTCATAAAGGTCTGCAATTGTCTGTCCGGGTTTGAGAGTAACACCTCTTGTAGAAAGATTGTGCAGCCTGGATTCTATTCCCTCAAGAGATACCTTGAGATAAACAACCACACCGTTTTCCTTCAGGTGTTCCATTGCTCTGTCATAATATGCGGCACTTCCGCCGGTTGCAACAATGCAGTTTTCCTCACTGAAACCGGCAAGAATCTCCTCCTCCACTTTCTTAAAGTACTCGTTTCCATTCTCGTCAATTATCTGCTGAAGCGGTCTGCCCTCCACATGCTGAATGGTAATATCCGTATCAACGAAATCCTTGCCCATTATTTTCGCAAGTACTACGCCGATTGTGCTTTTTCCGCAGGCCGGCATTCCAATCAAAACAACGTTATTCTTCATTTTTCTCTGTTCCATCTGATTCATATTCTACCTCATCAATAGAAATCTGACTTTTTTCAACATCGTCATATACGATTTCGCTGTCAGCCTCCACATTTATTACACTTTCAATATTTTCAATATCCGGCAGATCCTTAATAGATGTAAATCCGAAGTTTTTCAGGAATTCCTCTGTGGTTCCGTAAAGAAGTGGTCTTCCAATACCGTTTGACTTTCCCGTAACCATTACAAGATTTTTCTTCATTAAACCATCAATTACTCTATCACTTTTTACGCCTCTGATTGCATCAATTTCGCCTTTTGTTACCGGCTGTCTGTATGCAATAATAGCCAGTACCTCCAGTGCGGACTGAGACAGTCTCTTAATTTTTACCGGTGTGCACAGGCGCTCAATGTACTCGGCATTCTCCGGTCTGGTGACAAACTGGAATGACTTGTTTATCTGTCTGATGACAATCCCTCTGCCTTCCTGTTCATACTCCTGCTGCAGTTCAAGAAAATACTTTTCAGCATCTTCCCTGCTGATATTAAAAATATCTGCGGCATCTTTTACATCCAGAGGTTCTCCCCATATATACATCATAGATTCAAAGGCGGATTTAATCGTCTTTTTACTGTTCATCTTCTAACTCTCTTTCTCCAGGTATTATTTCAATTTCACCATAAGTGCTTTTCTGTTCTGCGTTCAGATACTTGTCTCTCATAAGCTGCAGCACAGAAATAAAAGTAACAACCACGTCATATTTGTCCTTCTTATTTGGAATAAGTTCCTTAAGACTAAGTCTTCTTAATCCATGAGTAAATGCACTCCTGAACTTGTTCTTTATAAAGCTCATTCTGGACTCAATAGTTGCCTTTTCCCTTTCAACTCTTGTGTAATGTGCTCTTACATCCTCTTCCTTTTTCTTCTTTCTCAGGAAAAGTTCAAAAGCGCTGGCGAATTGTTTAATATCCAGGGCCAGATATTCATCAGGTTCCTCAAGGTAAGCCGAAATGTCTTCCTGTGGTTTCTCATAGACCATTGACATGAGTTCTTCCTGTTCCTTAAGAAAATCTGCCCCCTTCTTATATTTCTTATATTCTAACAGTCTTTCAACCAGCTCACTTCTAGGGTCCTCATCTATATATGTGCCATCTATGGTTGCAGTTCGCGGCAACAGCATCTTTGACTTTATGTCAATGAGTGTTGCGGCAAGAACCATGAATTCAGTAGCAACCAGAACATCCATAGATTTCATTGTCTCTATGTATTCCATATACTGTTTAGTGATTTCTGCAATCTTAATATCGTAGATGCTCATCTGAGCGTTTTCAATAAGATATACAAGCAGATCAAAAGGACCTTCAAATGTCTGAAGGCTAACTTTATAGCTCATTTTTTTCCTCTTTCTGTTCAAGATTTGTACTGTAGTTATAGTACAGCAGACCTACCACAACAACTGCAGATCCAAGAAGCTCCCAGGATTCAGGCATCTGGCCCAGGAAGATTATTCCAAGAATTATTGCAAATACAGATTCACCGGATTCCCATGCCGAAACATACAGCGAATCCACATATCCCATGCAGAGGTTGAATACTGCATGTGCCCCGATCTGACATACCAGGGTCATCCCGATTATATATATATAATCTTTTGTCGAATATCCTAAAACGGGAGTTCCAGTAAGTATTATTCCTGCTGTAAAGCATATCCAGCATGCAAAGAATACCAAAAATACATATGTACTGCCGGGAACGGTTTTCCTGACTTCACTTCCGATAGCAAAATATACGCCCATGAATACAGCAGCAAGAAATGCCAGAACATCTCCGGCAAAGTTGCCTGCTGACAGCTGGTTGTAGTCAAGTCCGGCAATAAGAGCTCCGCCCAGCAGAGCCAGAACAATGCCCATCACAGGTCTAACGCCCACTTTTTTTCTGAATACAAAAACAGTAATTGCCAGAACTACAAGGGGATGCAATGCTGCAAGAACAACTGCACTTGCAATGTTAGTAAGTTTAACAGCGTTAAACCATGTAAAGAAGTGTCCAAACAAAAATGCTCCTGCCACAAAAGTCAAAAGATATTCTTTTTTTGAAACAGCTTTCAGTGTATATCTCTGTTTCAGGAGAACTGGAACAGCAAAGAACGGTACCCCCAGAGTCAGACGCCAGAAACCTATTGCCAGGGATGGCGCCTCAATTACACTTCCGAATATTCCTGATGATGAACCGGCAACAACTGCCAGCACGACTATTATTTTTACGTAACGGGCTATAAAACCCTGTCTGTTTTCTATCATTTTTCTCCTCTGATTATTTGCCCTTCATTATATTTAGTAAGTTTTCATTATACGGCGGGTATACGATACCTTTTTCTGTGACCACAGCTGTAATATACTCTGCAGGTGTCACATCAAATGCCGGATTATATGTCTTCACACCTTCCGGCGCCATAGGCTTTTCATACCACATCTCTCTGATTTCGTCACCGTTGCGAAGCTCGATTGTGATTTCTTCTCCTGTCGGTGTATCTAAGTCAATTGTGGATGTAGGTACAAACATGTAAAACGGAATTCCATATTCTTTTGCAAGAACTGCAACTCCGGAAGTGCCTATTTTATTTGCACCGTCACCGTTTGCCGCCATGCGGTCACACCCTACAACAACTGCATCAATCCATCCGTTTCTCATTACAAGTGATGCCATGTTGTCACAGATAAGGGTAACATCAACTCCTGCTTTTTGCAGTTCCCAGGAAGTCAGTCGCGCTCCCTGAAGGAGTGGCCTGGTTTCATCAGCAAATACCTTGAAATTATATCCTCTCTCCTGTCCAAGATGTATAGGTGCAAGACATGTACCGTATTTGGCGGTAGCAATAGTTCCTGCATTGCAGTGAGTCAGAATTCCCATTTCCGGCTTTAGAAGCTGAAGTCCAAATTCGCCCATAGAAAGACATGCTTCAATATCTTCTGCTTCTATTTTTTTTGCTTCATTAAGGAGAGCATCTTTTGCTTCTTCGACTGCAAATTCAACGTTTCGTCTTTTTGCATCGTCTAATAGCGTTTTATATTTACCGTACATTCGGTTCAGTGCCCACTCCAGATTAACTGCGGTAGGACGTGCGCTGCACAGATAGTCCCTGCTGTCTTTCAGTAACGAGCTGAAACCTTCAACTGTGCCTTCATAATTTCTCACTGAAACATATAGTCCATAAGCAGCCGCTACGCCAATAGCCGGTGCGCCTCTCACCTTAAGTTTATATATAGCGTCCCAAATATCTTCTTTAGCATTCATCTCTTCATAGACTTCTTCTCCGGGAAGTCTGGTCTGATCCAGAATGAGTAATTTATCATTTTCATACCTGACCGGTGAAATATCTAATACAGCCATTTCAGCACCTCCATTGGATTAGTATACCATCTAAATATGTTGCATACAATGATTTTTAGGGTTATACTGAACTTGAGGTGATAATAAATGAAATTACTGATTGTTGATGCCTTTACTCAGACAATATTTGGTGGAAATCCGGCAGGAATCGCTATCCTTCGCGAGGATGAAGATTTTCCGGCTTATGATATTATGAGAAAAATCGCGGCTGAACTGGGATATTCAGAGACGGCCTTTATCAAACAGTTAGGACCTAAAGAATTCCACATCAGATATTTTACACCGACGATGGAAGTTGATCTGTGCGGTCACGTCACCATTGCAAGTTTTGTTGCACTGCTTAACCTGGGCTTAATTGAGGATAACTCTGTGTATGTCAACCACACTCTGGCAGGAGATCTGAACATTGAGGTTGATAACGGATTTGTTATGATGGATATGGCAACACCTGTTGAAATTGCAACCATTGATGAGATTCCGGATTTGACGGAGCTTTATGAAATCATGGGAACAAGTTATGATCCTGCATCTATCAGACTTCTCCCTAAGATTATTTCCACCGGACTACCGGACATTATGATGCCTGTTGCAACTCGTGCGGACCTTGACGAAATCGATCCTGATATGAAGGCTTTGTCAGCTTTGTCCAAGAGGTATGATGTAGTAGGTGTTCACGCTTTCACCCTGGAAGCTGAAGACGGCATTACGGCCTATGTAAGAAACTTTGCGCCTCGCTATAACATTAACGAGGAGGCTGCCACAGGTACTGCCAACGGTGCTCTTACATATTATCTGCATCTGCACAACCTTATCGCGCCAAACGGAAAATGCCGCATGCGACAGGGTGAAAAGATGGATAGACCGTCAACAATCGTTACAGAAATAAAAACAACAGACGAAGGCTGCCTTATAAAAGTAGGCGGTTCTGCCAAAATAGTGCTTCAGGGTGAAATAGAGGTATAAAATAAGTGTGATTCGCGGGTAATTCCATGAATCACACTTTTTTTCAGTAGCCTGTTAAGACGTCAGCCATTTTATAACCCTGTACGCCAGATACCCTGCAATTGCACCGAGGGTATTATGAAGCACATCATCAGTCTCACACAGACCGCGAGTGGTCACCAGCTGCAGCACCTCTATCAGAACTGAAAACATAAAACCACAGCCTGCTGCCAGCCAGAAACTTTTCTTCAGAATTGAAATCAGAAAACCGACCGGCACAAGCATAAGCACATTTAAAAGCGCTTCCATAATAAATCCTGTCTGCCCTTCCAGAATCATTTGGTATGACCAGAAAGGCTCAAGCACATAACAGTACTCACCAGTTCCCGTTCTGCCAAGCACCGTATAAGACAGCACCAGCATACAGTAGAAAACCAGCAGTCCCGCCGCAATAACCTTACCCTTTTCAATCCTCCCTGCCAGAAAAACTA
>JAQYNQ010000078.1 GCA_028727785.1 Eubacteriaceae bacterium
ATGTTTGCCCTTGAAATTGCATCCAACATGGCGCGTGACTTAACGAAGTGCCATGTTTGCCCTTGAAATTGCATCCAACATGGCGCGTGGTTCGGTCAGGCGCCATGTTTACCTCTGAAATAACATCAATCATGGCGCGTGGATTGGCTCAGGCGCCATGTTTGCCTCTGAAATAACATCAGTCATGGCGCGTGGATTGGGCAGGCGCCATGTTTGCCTCTGAAATAACATCAATCATGGCGCGTGACTTAACGAAGTGCCATGTTCTCCCTTGAAACAACGTCAATCAGGGCGTTTGCTCGACAGCCGCGCCATGTTACCCCCTGAAACAACGTCCATCATGGCATTCAGCTAGCTCGTGCGCTATGATCACTCCTGAAAAGATTCCTGCATAATTGCTGCGCTTGCGCTGGCACCGATGCGGTCGGCACCGGCGGCAATCATCTGACGTGTTGTTTCCAGATTGCGGATTCCGCCTGATGCTTTTACAAGGACAGATGGTCCTACGGTTTTCTTCATCAGGGCTACGTCTTCCGCAGAAGCACCTGCTGTGCTGAAACCTGTGGATGTTTTTACAAAATCAGCACCTGCTGACTTGGCAAGCTGGCAGACTTTGACGATTTCTTCCTTTGTGAGGAGACAGGTTTCGATGATAACCTTGGTGATGGCACCGAGACTGTGACAGCAGGCTGTTACGGCAGTTATGTCTGCAGAAACATAATCGTAGTCAGCTTCTTTCATGCGACCTACATTTATTACCATGTCGATTTCAGAAGCACCGGCTCTTATTGCTTCCTCTGTTTCAAAAACCTTGGAAGAAGTGGTGCAGGCACCGAGAGGAAAACCTACAACGGCACATGTTTTCACATCTGTGCCGGCAAGTCGCTGTGCTACAGTTTCAACATTACATGAGTTCACACAGACAGAAGCAAAATCATATTGGATTGCCTCGTCACAGATTGCAAGAATCTGTGCTGTGGTTGCGTCCGGTTTAAGTAATGTATGATCAAAGTATTTATTTAGTTTCATTATAATAGAATCCTCCTTGATTTCAGTATATCAACAAGTTACTAGGAGTAAGATAAAAAGTCAAGTGCAGAAGTCAATATGTTTGACATAAACAACTGTAGATATTATAATTATCTAACATATACGATAAAGGGGGCAGAACGAGTATGGAGAAAACACTGATGAAGCTTAGCCTTATTAAATGGCTGGGATTGCCTCTTGGGCTGATTATGTATTTCGGTACAGTGAATGCCTGGGGAGACGGAATAGCTTTACCACTGGGATTTATTGCAGCATTTTCTTTTACACTGATTATAAGAAGAGCCATGGATAGGACTGTAAGCGATGCTATCGTAAAGGAAATCAGAGCAGCAATTCACAGATTCGGTCAGATTGAAAATTACATAGAGATTAAGAAAGCAAATAAAACAGGAATCATCGCAAGAATTTACCTGATTAATGCGGGCACCAAGGTGAGTGAGATAAATCAGGCAGTTAAGAAACACCTGGAGGAATCTGTGTTCAAGGGTCGCGTATGGATTCTTCAGATGACTGACATTCGTTCAAAGGACGAACTGAACGCAACTCGCCAGATTCTTGACAGACAGCTTCTTGACGAGCTGAAAAAAATGTCAAAATCAGACGAAAAAAAGGACAAATAGAAGGAAAATGTGCTTTTTTAGAAAAGCAGTATAATTTATAATACAAACTATAGTGATTCAGGAAGAATCAACAGTTTTCAGAAGAAAACCAGAGGCAGCATGCTCCAGAAGGAGAAGCTGACTATGGTTTTTTGTTTTTTTGTTATCAAAACTACCATAGACGAGAGGAAAATCAAATGAACTTACAGGAATTCTTTACAAAATATCCAAAGATTGCACTGGGATTTTCCGGTGGTGTGGATTCATCATTTTTGCTTTATGCGGCACATAAGTATGGTGCAGACTGCAAAGCTTATTTTATAAAAAGCCAGTTCCAGCCGGAATTCGAACTGGAAGATGCAAAGCGACTGGCCGAATACGTGGGAGTGGGTTTTGATGTGATTCACTGTGACGCGTTGTCAAGCGAGGAAGTGAGAAAAAACCCTGCTGACAGATGCTACTACTGTAAAAACAACATCTTTGGAACTATTGTAAAGGCGGCAGAAAAGGACGGATACGAGTATATTATTGACGGCACCAATGCCAGTGATGAGGAAGGCGACCGTCCGGGAATGAAGGCACTGAAGGAAATGAAGGTGCTTTCACCTCTTCGTATGTGTGGACTGACAAAGGCCGATGTAAGAGCTTTGTCTAAAGAGGCCGGGCTTTTTACATGGGAGAAACCCAGCTACGCATGTCTTGCTACGAGAATTCCTGCAGGGGAGGAAATCACCGAAGAAAAACTTGCAAAAATTGAAGCGGCTGAAGGTGAACTTTCTGCTCTCGGCTTTACGGATTTTCGCATAAGGCTTTTCGCCGGAGGAGCACGAATTCAGCTTCCCGGTGCTCAGATGGCCAGAGCTGTTGAAATGCGAAAGGATATTACAGAAAAATTAAACCGGCAATTTGAAGTTGTTATGCTTGATTTGGAGGAAAGATAAATGGAACAACAGGATATCAGGAACCTGCTGCAGCAGGTTAAGGACGGGGAAGTCAGCACTGATGAAGCACTGACTAAACTGAAGCTTGCCCCTTTTGAGGATATCGACATTGCAAAAATTGACCACCACCGTGGTCTGAGACAGGGTGCATCAGAGATTATCTATGGCGCGTCTAAGTCACCTGAGCAGATTGATATTATTGCTCACAAGATGTACGAAAGCGGACAGCATACAATTCTTATTACGAGAATGAGTCAGGAAGCGGCTGATTATTTCAATAAAGATATTCCTTTCGCCTATTATAAGGAGGCGAGAATCGGTCTGGTTGGGGAAATGATCAAACCAAGACAAAAGGGATACATTCTCGTTGCTACAGGAGGAACAAGCGACATTCCCGTTGCGGAGGAAGCTGCTCTAACAGCTGAAATCCTGGGAAACAACGTTAAACGTCTTTATGATGTAGGCGTTGCAGGTATCCACAGACTTCTTGCTCACACTGAAGATATTATGAATGCAAGAGTAATCATTACTATTGCAGGAATGGAAGGTGCGCTTGCTTCTGTTGTCGGAGGACTTGCAGACTGTCCGATGATTGCGGTTCCTACAAGCGTGGGCTACGGTACAGCCCTGGGCGGAGTTACAGCCCTTCTTTCCATGCTGAACTCATGCGCCAGTGGCGTAAGCGTTGTTAATATTGACAACGGTTTCGGCGCAGGATATCAGGCACACTTAATCAACAATATGGAGGGGTAAAAGATGAGAAGTATATATATTGACTGCAGTATGGGAGCAGCGGGAGATATGCTGATGGCAGCTCTTTGTGAACTGCTTCCGGACAAAAATGTTTTCGTGGATAAGATGAATGCTATTGGTATTCCGGGTGTTCACCTGCATGCCGATTCTAAGGAAACATGCGGTATTACCGGCACACACATGCACGTTCACATTCACGGGGTTGAAGAGGATGAGCATTTGCATGACCATGAGCATCATCATCATGACCACGATCATCACCATCATGAACATTCAGGAATGCACGACATTGAGCATCTGATCAGTCACCTTAATGTAAGTGATAAGGTGAAGGAGGATGCAAAGGCAGTATACAAGCTGATTGCAGAGGCTGAATGCTCAGTTCACGGACAGGATATGGAACACATCCATTTCCATGAAGTAGGAACTTTAGATGCAGTGGCAGACGTTGCAGGAACCTGCCTGCTTATGGAAATGCTTGGAATTGAAAAAGTGTATGCTTCACCGGTTCACGTTGGAAGCGGAACTGTAAAATGCGCACATGGGGTACTGCCGGTTCCGGCACCTGCAACAGCAAGAATACTTCAGGGTATCCCTATTTACAGCGAAGACATTAAGGGTGAGCTTTGCACTCCGACAGGTGCGGCACTTCTTAAACACTTCGTATCAGAATTCGGATCCATGCCGGCTATGATCGTTGAAAAAGATGGCTACGGTATGGGAACAAAAGAATTCCCACGAGCAAACTGCGTAAGAGTAATGATTGGAGATACAGAAGAAAAGGCTGACGATGTCATTGAAATTTCAACTAATCTGGACGATATGACAGCAGAAGAAATCGGCTTTGCTATGGAGGTTCTTATGGAAGAAGGCGCTCTTGACGCCTATTGCCAGCCAATTATAATGAAAAAGGGCCGCCCGGCAACAAGGCTTGTCTGCATGTGTAAGCCTGATGACAAGAACCGCTTATCAAAACTCATCTTTAAGCACACAACCGCTATCGGAATCAGAATAAATAAATTTGAACGTATAGTGCTTGAAAGAAGTTTTGATAAAGCTGAAACACCCTGGGGGGATGTAACTGTGAAAAAATGCATGGGTCAGGGGACAACGAAGAAAAAGGCTGAATTCGAAGACCTTGCGAGAATTGCAAGAGATAACGATCTTTCACTTAGAGAAGTAAGTGAAAAGATTGAAATGTAGATAATGATTAAACAGGTAATATTACAAGGAGGAACGAATTATGCATATGGCAGATGCCTTATTAGCACCTGCAGTGGCAGGTACAATGTACGTTGCGGCCGGAGCAGCTGCAGCTTATTCTATAAAAAAAGTCAGAGAGGAAGAAGATCCAAAGAAGATTCCTGTAATGGGAGTTATGGGTGCATTTGTTTTTGCAACTCAGATGATTAACTTTACAATTCCGGGAACAGGCTCAAGCGGACATCTTTGTGGCGGTATGCTGCTGTCAGCTTTGCTTGGACCTTATGCAGGATTCCTTACTATGATAGGAGTTCTCCTCATACAATGTCTCATGTTTGCCGACGGAGGGCTGCTGGCTCTCGGGGCCAACATATGGAACATGGCATTCTATGGCTGCTTCATGGGGGCTTTACTAGTCTGGAAGCCTATTATGAAGAAGGGAATGTCAAAAACGAAAATTGTTCTTGCTTCAGTTCTTGGATGTGTCATTACACTTCAGTTCGGAGCATTCAGCGTTACCTTAGAAACACTTGCATCAGGTATTACTGAGCTTCCTTTCTCAGTATTCGTTGCAACTATGCAGCCAATTCACCTTGCAATCGGTACTGTTGAAGGTCTTATTACAGCTGCTGTTCTTTGCTTCGTACATCAGGCGAGACCTGAAATACTGTACACTGCAGCTGAAGCTGAAAAGAATGCAGGCGGGATGTCCTTTAAGAAGACTATTGTTATTCTTGCCGTTTTAGCCGCTGCAATCGGTGGAGCACTTTCACTGTTTGCATCATCATATCCTGACGGACTTGAATGGTCAATGGAAAGAATCGCCGGAACAGCTGAGCTTGAGGCTGTTGGTGGAATCTATGACACTTTGGCAGGTATTCAGGAAAAGACTGCAGTTCTTCCTGATTACGCTTTCAAGGGATCTGAATCAGCGGCAGGCACTTCATTCTCCGGAATTTTCGGTGGAGTTATCGTAGTGCTTGTATGTGTAGGTGCATGTTACTTATTTAAGTTTTTCAGGAAAAAGAAGGAACAGTAAAATAATAGAGTGACTCTTGTATGGGTAAGATAGATAACGCAATTCATGAGATTCATAAACTAGATAATATGTCAGATCAGGACCAGTGGATGAACAATATTCATCCACTGGTAAAACTGGTTTTGACCATTGGGTATATTGCACTGGTTGTATCCTTTAACAAGTATGATATTATGGGGCTTCTAGGTATGACGGTATATCCTGTTTCCATGTTTATTCTGGGAGATATTTCTGTAAAAGATACCTTTAGCAGGCTTAAAGTTGTGCTGCCACTGGTATGTTTTATTGGAATATTCAATCCTTTATTTGACAAGACGTTGGTAACACTGTACGGAATTACTGTTCGTGCAGGGGTTTTGTCTATGCTGACGTTAATGCTCAAGGGGGTTTTCAGTGTTCTGGCATCATATTTTCTTATTGCGACTACTTCTATTGAGAAAATCTGTTATGCCATGAGACTGATTCATGTGCCGAAGACTCTTGTGACCCAGATTATGCTTACATACAGATATATCGTGCTGCTTTTAAATGAGGTAAGCAGACTGACTGCTGCATACTCTCTTCGTGCTCCCGGTCAGAACGGTGTTCATTTCAAGGCCTGGGGATCACTGACAGGACAGCTGCTCCTTCGAAGCATGGACAGGGCGACTACTGTATATGAAAGTATGACTCTTCGCGGGTATAACGGTAACTTTACATATATTGGAGAAAAGGACAAGTTTAAGAGCGGTGATGCTATATATCTGGTTGTTTTCGGAGCACTGTTTGTGTTCCTCAGAATCTGTCCGATAATGGTTGTTGTAGGAGGAATGTTTTAAATGAGCCATATTCATGTTGATATAGAAAATGTAAGTTTTGAATACGAATGCGGAAAAACAGTTCTGAAGGATATTAATCTTCATCTTAATGAACACGACTCTATTGGCCTTATCGGTGAAAACGGTGTGGGAAAGTCTACCTTGCTTAAGATGCTTGTAGGTCTGAATCTTGATTTTTCAGGCTCTATTAAGGTAATGGACATTCCTGTGGAAAAGAAAACCCTGGCAAAGGTACGCGAAAAAATCGGATACGTATTCCAGGATTCGGACAGTCAGCTGTTCATGTCTACTGCCTATGAGGATATTGCTTTTGCTCCAAGAAACTATGGTCTGAGTGAGGCCGATGTCCGGGAACGAGTTGAGTACGCTCTCAAATTAACTGGAATTGAGCATCTTAGAGATAAGCATATTTATAAGATGTCAGGGGGAGAAAAGAAACTGGTTTCTATTGCTACAATTTTATCCATGACACCGGATATTATTCTGATGGATGAACCCTCAAACGCTCTTGATCCCAGAAACAGAAGAGCTTTGATAAATATTCTGAATTCTTTTGATCACCTGAAGATTATTGCTTCTCACGATCTGGATATGATACTTGACACCTGTGAGACTACAGTGTTATTATCGGGTGGACAAATTATTGCTATGGGACCTACTGAGGAAATCCTCAGCAACAAGGAGCTTATGGAAGCAAACGGACTGGAACTGCCCCTTTGCATGCAGAGAAGATAGAATATTATCATGAGGTGAAGTATGAGACATAACAAGGAATTGACTATTCTGGTCATAGACGGACAGGGTGGAAGACTTGGCAAGCAGATTGTTGAAGCTGCACGCAAGCAATTCCCTGATGCTGAAATCCTTGCAGTTGGAACTAATGCAACTGCAACAGCAACTATGCTGAAGGGTGGAGCCGATGATGCCGCAACAGGCGAAAACCCTGTAGTTGTGGCATGTCGAAAAGCGGATATTATTATAGGACCTCTGGGAATTGTAATTGCGGATTCGCTTCTTGGTGAAGTGACTGAAAAGATGGCTCTGGCTGTGGCTCGCAGCAGCGCAGAGCGTATTCTGATTCCTATGAACAGATGTGATAACCTTATAGCAGGCGTAAACGCTCAAAGTATTGGTGAGCTTGTGGAGGATGCGATTGCCAAGATGATTCAGACAGTTGAAGACAGACATATTTTGTGCTGCCGGGATCACTAGATGCGGCTGAACCGCTAGACGCGGCAGAACCGCTGGACGCAGTTCTTTTACTGAAGACAAAGTCTCTGGAGCTATTAAAATTCCAGAGGCTTTTTTGTTTTGTTTACTAGGAAATATTGATTACTGGTGTTGCTATGAGTGCTTTCGGCGCACGCCGAGTCATGCGCCATGTTGGACAATATTTCAAGGGATAACATGGCACGGCCGTCGTGCAAACGCCATGATGGGCTCTGTTTCAAGGGTGAACATGACGCAATCAGTGGTTGATTGTGGCAGCAGGCTATATTCAGTCTTGTTTTAAGTATATCTGCGCAGGATGAAAATATACTTCTATATAGTGAAGACTGATAAGTCAGGGGAGGTATATAAATGAACATAATGGTTTTTGGTGATGGAGTAATGGGTAATATTGTACGACAGATGATACTTGAGGGAGAGGACACTTTAGCTGAATACGGAACTTCTGATGCCCTGATTGATTTCAGCTATCCGGGGAATATAGACTATATATACGAGTATGCATATGGTCAGTATGAAATGGGAAATCCTATTCCTGCAGTGATTGCCACAACAGGCTACAGCGAAGAACAGACAGCAGTAATCAGGAAAATTGCCGAGTTTTCGCCGGTAATGCTCAGCGCAAATTACTCCTTTGGAATGAACTGCATGATAAAACTTGTGGAAAAGGCTCTGACCATAGCGGGAAAAGATGCAGATATAGAGATAATAGAGAAGCATCATAACAGAAAAGTCGATGTTCCCAGCGGAACGGCGCTTAACCTGGCAAAGCTTACGGGAAGATCTGTTCTGTGCGGCAGAAGCGCCAACGGAAAAAGAGGAAAAGAGGTTTGTGTTCACAGCGTCAGAGGCGGTAACATCTTTGGTGAACACAGCGTAATTCTTGCAATAGATGACGAGATTATTGAGATAAAACACACTGCATATTCGAGAAGGATTTTTGCCCGGGGTGCAGTTCAGGCTGCCCACTGGCTGAAAGGAAAACCGGCAGGAATATATAACCCTCTTGATTGTATCAGTGGTTTGTGCTAGAATACCAAGGCACAAAGGAGAAAAAACATGGAAATAGAATTAAAGTACACCATAGCTGAAAAGGCTTTGATCGAAAAAATCTTTAATGATGAACAGGTGCTGCGTTTTAAAGACGAAAATACGGAAGAAAGTATTCCTATGAGAGCAATCTTCTATGATACTCCGGAGTATAATCTGAAGAGAGCCGGGTTCGCTTTTCGAATCAGAAGAGAGGGCGATGAAAATGTGGCAACATTAAAATGGGGAGGATCATCTTCAGAAGGGATGCATAAGAGACAGGAACTTAATGTAACTTTAGATGATGAAGCTGCAAAGACACCGTCAATTGCAATATTTCTGCAGGATGAGATAGGTGATAAGCTTGAAAAGCTTGTTGGTGAAGAGCCGCTGAAACCTATAATGGAAATCGAATCAGTGAGAAAACAGGTGAGACTTGATACCGGAAAGTCCATAAGCGTTCTTTCTGTAGATGAAGGATGGGTGAGAGCAGCCGGAAAGGAAACCTCTATTTGTGAGATGGAAATTGAACTTTATTCAGGTGATGAGGAGGACATGTGCACATTTGGGGATCGAATTGCGGAAAAATATGGCCTGAAACCCGAGAATATAAGCAAATTCAGAAGAGGTTTGGCTTTACTTTTCAACGAATAAAGTGTATAATATATAACGCTTATGCGTAACGATGGAAAAATTTTTAGGAGGACATACATTAATGAAAACAACACTTCTTTCAAAGGAAAACAATGTTGTGAAGTTTACTATGGATTTCACAGCAGAGGAATTTGATGCAGCAGTGGTTAAAGCTTACCAGGCAAGCAAGAACCAGTTTGTAATCGATGGATTCAGAAAGGGCAAAGCTCCAAGAAGCATCATCGAAAAGCACTATGGAGAAGGAATCTTCTTCGAAGATGCAATCAACAACTTATTCCAGGAAGCATATCCGGCTGCTATCTCTGAGCTGGATTTAGAAGTAATTGAAAGTCCGGCTGCAGATTTCAGCGAAATCGGACACGGCAAGCCGCTGACTGTAACTATTACAGTAGCTGTATTCCCTGTTATCGAAGTTAAGGACTACAAGGGAGTAGAAATCGAACAGGTTGAAGCTGTAGTAAATGCTGAAGATATCGAAAGCGAAATCAAGATGCTTCAGAACAGAAACGCAAGAGTAGTTGTTGCTGAAAGAGAAGTTAAAGATGGAGATACAGTAGTACTTGACTACGCAGGTTTTGTCGGTGAAGAACAGTTCGCAGGCGGAACAGCAGAAAACCAGGAACTTGTAATCGGTTCAGGAACGTTTATCCCTGGATTTGAAGAACAGCTGGTTGGTGCTAAGGCTGGGGACAATGTGGATGTTAAGGTTACATTCCCAGAAGAATACCACGCTGAAGATCTTGCAGGAAAAGATGCAGTATTCCACTGCACAGTTCACGAAGTAAAAGAAAAGCAGCTTCCTGAATTAGATGACGAATTCGCTAAGGATGTAAGTGAATATGATACTCTTGATGAATTAAAGAAGTCAATTGAGGACAGACTAGTTAAGTACGCTGAAGAACAGTCATTAAACGAAGCAAAGAACGATGCTGTTGAAGCAGTTTACAACGCAAACGAAGTAGAATGTCCAAGAAACCTTGTTGAAGATGAAATCGACAGCATGGTTCAGGATCTTGACAGACAGTTAAGATATCAGGGCCTGGGACTTCAGCAGTACCTGGAATTCATGCAGAAGGACATGGCTGCATTCAGAGATGAAGTAAGAGAAGATGCAACAAAGAGAGTTGCTACAAGAATCATCCTTCTTTCAATTGCTGACGCTGAAAAGATTGATGTTACAGCTGAAGAAATGGATGAAGAAATCAAGAACATGGCTGAAATGTACAAGGTTCCTGAAGATCAGGTTAGAAGCATGATCGGTGAAGCTAACATGACTTACTTCGCTAAGGATCTGAAGGTTAGAAAGGCAATCGACCTTATCTTTGATAACGCTAAGGTTACAATGGTTAAGGAAAAGACTGCTGCTGAACCTGTTGCAGAAGAAGCTGCAGATGCTGAATAGTCAGAAGAAGGATAATTCAGAATATCAAAATTAAACATAAATGTTAAGGGGGAAAAGGAATGGCTTTAGTACCATACGTAATTGAACAGACAGGTAAAGGTGAAAGATCCTATGATATCTATTCAAGATTATTAAAGGATAGAATAATCATGTTGAGCGGAGAAATCAATGATGATATTGCCAGCCTGGTGGTAGCTCAGTTGCTGTTCTTGGAAGCAGAAGACCCGGAAAAAGACATTTGTATTTACATTAATAGCCCCGGCGGTTCAGTAACCGCCGGTATGGCTATTTATGACACCATGCAGTACATTAAATGCGACGTTTCCACAATCTGTGTGGGACTAGCCGCAAGCATGGGTGCATTCCTTCTGTCATCCGGAGCAAAGGGAAAGAGATACGCACTGCCAAACGCAGAGGTAATGATTCATCAGCCTCTGGGTGGCGCAAAAGGTCAGGCTTCAGATATTATGATTCACGCTGAATGGATTATCAAAACCCGTGAAAAGCTGAATAAAATTCTGAGCGATAATACTGGCCAGGACATGGCAACCATTGAAAAGGACACAGACCGTGATAATTTCATGAGTGCTGAAGATGCTCAGAAATATGGACTAATCGATAAGGTAATTGCACACAAATAGGCATTACATTAAGGGGGAGTTATATGAGCAAATATGATGAAAACAATCAGTTAAGATGTTCATTCTGCGGAAAACCACAGAATCAGGTACAGCGCCTTGTGGCAGGTCCGGGAGTGTATATCTGTGATGAGTGCGTAGAAATGTGTATGGATATCATTTCAGATGCAATCATCGATAATGAATATACTACAGAGGAAGTAAAGTTTGAGCTTCCAAAACCAAAAGAAATATTTGAAACACTGTCAGACTACGTAATCGGCCAGGATTCAGCAAAGAAAGCACTAGCCGTTGCAGTATACAATCACTATAAGAGAATCAACAGTATCAGCAGTAAGAAGAACAAGAGAGAAAACGACGGAACAGATGTTGAACTTCAGAAAAGTAACATTGTAATGATTGGACCTACAGGTTCAGGTAAGACACTTCTTGCCCAGACTCTGGCAAAGCTGCTTAACGTACCTTTTGCTATTGCAGATGCTACAGCACTTACAGAGGCAGGATATGTTGGTGAAGACGTTGAAAACATTCTGTTACGCCTGTTACAGGCAGCAGATTACGATATAGAAAAAGCACAGAAGGGTATCATTTACGTCGATGAAATTGATAAGATCGCAAGAAAATCAGAGAACCCGTCAATTACAAGAGACGTAAGTGGAGAAGGCGTTCAGCAGGCACTTCTGAAAATCATTGAAGGAACAGTTGCAAATGTTCCTCCGCAGGGAGGCAGAAAGCATCCGCATCAGGAGTTCATCCAGTTTGATACTACAAATGTCTTGTTTATCTGTGGTGGTGCCTTTGATGGCATGGACAAGATTATTCAGAGAAGAATGGGTGAAAAGGTTATCGGATTCAATTCAAATGTTCAGGCAAAATCAGTTAAGGATGAAAAGAACATTCTTAAAAAGATTGAACCGGGTGACCTGCTTAAGTTCGGTCTGATTCCGGAATTCATCGGAAGACTTCCTGTAATTGTTACTTTAGAGGAGCTTACAGAAGATGCTCTGGTTACAATTATGAAGGAGCCGAAGAACGCGCTTATTAAGCAGTACAAGAAACTGTTCGAGCTTGATAATGTTGAGCTTGAAGTTGATGATGAGGCAGTTTCTGCAATAGCTAAAATGGCTATTGAAAGAAAGACCGGGGCAAGAGGTCTGAGAAGCATTTTTGAAAATGTTATGACAGATATTATGTTTGAGATTCCTTCAAGAGATGACGTTGAAAAGTGTGTAATCACAAAGGAAACAATAGAAGAACATAAAGAGCCTGAACTGGTTTTTATCGACAGAGAAAAGAATAATGAGGAGGCACCTGCCTCTTAATAATAAGTCGTGTCCTTAGGGGCACGACTTGTCGTAATTTATATAGATGGAGGATGTAAACATGTGTGAAGAAAAGCACGAAGAAAGAGTGTTTCCGTGCATCGCTCTAAGAGGAGTATCAATTTTCCCAAATACACTTGTCCATTTTGATATAGGCAGAGAAAAATCAATAAGAGCCCTTGAAAAGGCTATGGCTGATGATAAGCTTCTTTTTGTAGCGACACAGGAAGATGAGGATATTTTAATCCCGACGTTCAATGATGTATATAATTTCGGAACTCTGGTTAGGGTAAAGCAGATGCTGAAAATCCAGGGTGATGCAGTGAGAGTACTGGTAGAAGGTTTATCGAGAGCAGCACTTGCAATGCCGATTTCTGAAAGTGATTATCTTTCATGCCACATTACAATATTCGAAGAAGAACTGGATGAGGCAGATATGATCATTGAGGACAAGGCGGGAATGCGAGTTTTGATCGATGAGTTCCTGCAGTATGCACAGGCAAATCAGATCGGAAATGAAACTGTGGACAAAATCCTTTCCGGAGATAATCCTATTGCCGTTGTTGACCGTATTGCTAACGAACTGCTGGTACATACAAGTGTAAAACAGAGAGTACTGGAGACTCTGGATTTTACAGACAGAATTGAGGAACTGACTTCAATTATTGCAGAAGAAAACAGCATTGCTGCTGTAGAAAAAGAAATCGCAAAAAGAGTAAAAGAAAGCATAGACAACAACCAGAAGGAGTATGTCCTTCGTGAAAAAATAAAGGCAATCCAGGAGGAGCTTGGAATTGCAGAGGACGCCGGAGTAGAGGCGGCTGAATGGCTTGCAGCTCTGGATAAGCTGAAGCTTCCAAAGAAGACATACGAAAAGGTGAAAAAGGAAATCAGCAAGTTTTCCAAGATGGCACCTTCTTCAGCAGAGGCAACAGTTGTTCGTAACTATGTAGAGAACATTCTTGCTCTTCCATGGAACAAAGCTTCTAAAGTCAATGTTGACCTTAAGGAAGCAGAAAGAATCCTTGATGAGGATCACTATGGAATGAACAAGGTAAAGGAAAGAATTCTGGAATACCTTGCAGTAGTTCACCTATCCAAGGCTATCAAGGGACCTATTATCTGTCTTGTCGGTCCTCCGGGAGTTGGTAAGACAAGTATTGCACGATCAATTGCAAGAGCATCAGGCAGAGAATTCGTCAGAATGTCACTGGGTGGTGTGAGAGATGAAGCAGAAATAAGAGGTCACAGAAAGACATATATTGGAGCAATTCCGGGAAGAATTATCTCATGTCTGAAGGATGCGGGAAAGAATAACCCTGTATTTCTTTTAGACGAAGTAGACAAAATCGGTGCAGACTTTAAGGGAGATCCTGCATCTGCCCTTCTTGAAGTTCTTGATCCGGAACAGAATAATACATTTACAGATCATTTCCTGGAAGTGCCTTTTGACCTTTCAAAGGTAATGTTTATTACAACAGCAAACTCAATTGACACTATTCCAAGGCCGCTTCTTGACAGAATGGAAGTTGTTGAGGTCTCAGGATATACAGAAGAAGAGAAGGTTAATATCGCTCAGAAGTATCTTCTGCCTAAACAGATTAAGGAGCACGCCCTGAAGTCTGATAACATCAGGCTTTCAGAAAAAGCACTCCGCGATATTATCAATTACTATACAAGAGAATCAGGAGTAAGAAATCTGGAAAGAGAAATTGCTAATCTCTGCAGAAAAGTGGCCAGAAAAATTGTGACTGACGGAGCTGAAAGCTGCTCAATAACACAGAGCAATCTGGAAAAATATCTGGGCAAGCACAGATATCACTACGATATAGTAGAAGGTGCAAATCAGATTGGCGTTACAACCGGTATGGCCTGGACTGCAGTGGGAGGTGACACACTTCAGATTGAAACAACAGCAGTTCCCGGAGCCGGAAAGCTTGAACTGACAGGACAGTTGGGCGATGTGATGCAGGAATCCGCAAAAACAGGAATCAGCTACATCCGTTCAATCAGTGACAAGCTTGGAATTGACGAGGATTTCTATAAGACTTATGATATCCATATCCACGTACCTGAGGGTGCCGTTCCAAAGGATGGTCCTTCAGCAGGTGTGACAATGTGCACTGCAGTAATTTCTACGCTTACAAAAACACCTGTAAGAAGGGATGTTGCTATGACAGGAGAGATTTCCTTAACAGGAAGAGTAATGCCTGTAGGCGGAATCAGAGAAAAGGTTCTTGCGGCTCACAGAGCAGGAATAAAGAAGATTCTGCTGCCAAAAGAAAATGAAAGAGATATCGACGATATTCCGCAGACAGTCAGAAAACAGCTGGAGTTCGTTTTGATTGATCATGTAGACCAGGCACTAGAAGAAGCTCTGGTAAAGTAAGGAAAGAATTATGACTATGAAAATTGTTAAATCAGATCTGGATACTGTGGCCGTAAAGCCTAGTCAGTATCCGCCGGACAACATGAAGGAGATCGCTTTTGCGGGACGCTCAAATGTTGGAAAATCTTCGCTTTTGAACCTGATTACAGGCCGTAAGAAGCTGGCGCGTGTCAGTGGAAGTCCCGGAAAGACAAGAACTATCAACTTTTATATCATTAACGATGAGTTCAGAATTGTTGACCTTCCCGGATACGGCTATGCCAAGGTTTCCAAATCCATGTCCGACAACTGGGGCGATATGATGGAAACCTATTTCCAGAAGAGAACCGGTCTGAAAAAGGTTGTTCAGCTGGTGGACATCAGACATAAGCCTTCTGCCCAGGATGTTCAGATGTATAATTATCTGAAACACTATGGTCTGGATGGGATTGTTGTATGTACAAAAGCTGACAAAGTTTCACGAAATGAGGCACAAAAGAACATTGTACTAATCCGTAAAACCTTAGAACTCTCTAAGGAAGATAAGGTAATTCCTGTTTCTGCACTTAAGAAAACAGGATGTGATGCTTTGATTGAGGAAATTGAAAGAATCCTGGAGGAAGAATAGATGCAGTACATCAGCCTTAGAGTAATAATGAAAAGAATAAAAGCCGTTTTCTATCTGCTCAGGGATAAGACAGTGCCGCTACGAAAGAAAGCTCTTGTCATCTTCGGTCTGGTTTACCTGTTCCTCCCTGTAGACCTTATCCCGCCTATACTTTTTCCATTCGGCTTCATTGACGATCTTGTTCTCTGGATCTACATTTTATGGACGCTGAAAGATGAGCTGGACAAGTACTGGATAGGTGAAAAAAGTGAAGACCTGTCCACAAAATTTAGTGGAAAAACCATAGTCGAAGGTGTAGAATATGATGTAGAAGATGATGAAAAAAATGTTGAGGATAAGGAGTAGACATGGCAACTGATACAATTGGAACAGTGTTATACACACAGGAAGACATTTGGAAGAGAGCAAAGGAACTGGGAGAAAAGATCACAGAGGACTATAAGGGCAAGGAACTTGTTCTTGTAGGAACACTCAGAGGAGCTGTTATGTGGATGGCTGATATGATGAGAAATATCGATCTGGATATGAGCATAGATTTCATTTCGGCAAGCAGCTACGGCTCAGGGACTGTCAGCTCAGGAAATGTTGTAATCAAGCAGGATGTAGAACTGAATGTTACAGACAAGCATGTCCTTATCATTGAAGATATTATCGACTCAGGAAATACATTATGCTTCCTGAAGAAGCACTTCTCACAGAGAGGTGCGGCAAGTGTGAAAATCTGTACAATGCTGGATAAGCCTGCCAGACGAGAAGCTGATGTCTATGGAGACTATGTGGGATATACAGTTGATGATCTGTTTATCGTCGGATATGGTCTGGATTTTGACCAGAAGTACAGAAACCTTCCGTACATTACATATCTGGAAGGTTAAAAGTAAACCTTTATAAGAAATGAAAATATGAATATAACATAATCAAGGGGGATAGGCTGGTACGTCTATCCCTTTTGTATAAGGAGATTAGAATTAGATGAAACAGTTGAATTATGTATTGTCTTTCGTAATGATTGTACTGATTTCTGCTGCTGTTTTGATGCTTTCATCCACGCTGGTGCTCAGATTGTCGGCGACCTATGTTTATCACTTTAACGACAGTCAGGCAGTACTGGACATTCCATACAGTGTTAAAGGCGGAGAAATGGCGGACGGAATCAGCAGTTATCTGAGATCCTTTGGCGACGAGGCTTTTCAGGTTTATGAAGACAATGGAATGTATAAGGATCCCCTGTTCAATCTGAAAGAAAAAGAGGTTATGAGAAAAGTAAGAACAGTGTTAAATCTTGAAATGGGTCTTGGCATGATTGCTCTGGGTTTCTTTGTGGCTATTTATATCTATCTGCATAAGAGAAACTCAACCAGACTTCTGCGCTACACAGGCAGAGGAGCGGTAGCCACTCTGTCGGTTCTGATAATCGTCAGAGCAGTTCTTGCATGTATCAAAACTTTCAGAGGCTGGCTGTACCAAACGCTCATCGGAATTGAGCTTGAAAAGGACTCACTGCTTATACAGGTTCTGGGAGACCCTATGTTTAAGACTTATGTATTGTTTGCAACTGTAGTTGCAGTTGTGTTTACCGGCATATATGCATATGTGAATGCTATTCTGGCAAAGCAGGAAAGAATTTTTTATTAGAAAAGGAGAAGTGGGCACAGGCCCTAAGGTTAATTATGCTATACGTATTCTTGGCACATGGATTTGAAGAAATAGAGGCACTGACAGTTGTGGATCTGCTTAGAAGAGCAGAAATTCAGGTGAAGACAGTCTCTCTTATGGAAGATAAGGTGGTTTATGGGGCACACGGAATAGGAGTGGAAAGCGATATTCTGTTTAGATACATGGAACCGGAACGCTGCGAAATGTTTGTGCTTCCCGGTGGAATGCCCGGGACAGTTAATCTTTGCAATCATAAGGCCTTTAATGAAGAGTTGAAGAATTTTGCAGCATCAGGCAAGCCTGTTGCTGCAATCTGTGCAGCACCTATGGTCTTTGCAAAAGCAGGTCTGTTTGACGGTCACAGGGCCACAATTTATCCGGGAATGGAAGATGAACTGGTAAATGCAGTATCAACAGGGGAAAAAGTTGTTGTTGACGATAGAATTATTACAGGAAGAGGTCCCGGCGTAGCTATTGACTTTGCACTTGCAATCATAGAATATCTTGCGGGAAAGGAAAGGGCTGAGGAAGTAAAGAATGGGTTACAAGGTTGATTATCATATTCACACTTACTACTCAGACGGTACAATGAAACCGACTGAAGTAGTCAGACGTTTTAGCGAAAAAGGCTATGATATGATTGCAATTACAGACCACGACGGAGTGGACGCAATTAAGGAAGCTGTAATTGCAGGGGAAGCACTTAAAATTCAGGTTATTAAAGGGATTGAGTTTGGAACGGACTGCAGGTACGGGGATGTGATTACAGAACTTCATATTCTGGGATATCATATTGATGAAGACAATAAGGAACTTCAGGAGAAACTTGCAGACATCAGAGCAAAGAGAGTGGAGAGAAATGACAGACTTCTGGCCTTGATAAATGAGAAGGGATACCAGCTTACTTATGATGATATCCTTACCAGACCGAATCAGACTTATGTGGGAAAGCCTAATTTTGCAAGGGCACTGAAAGCCAAGGGATATGAGATCCCTGACATGTGGGATTTGTTTGACTCTGTTGAAAAAGAAAGAATCGACGCCATTGAGGCAATTGAATTAATAAAGAATGCAGGGGGAATTGCAGTACTTGCACATCCTATGCAGATTAAAAATCTGGGTGATAAGAGCAGTGAGGAATTCTGGAGCAATCTTGAGGGACTTGTTCTTATGCTGAAGAAGGCAGGGTTGAAGGGAATTGAATGTTACCATCCTTCAGCAGGTGAAGCGGATTCTTTACGACTTGTAACTATGGCGGGAAAATATCACATGCATATTACGGAAGGTTCAGACTTCCACACAGAAGAAGACTACGACGGAAGAGAAAAGTAGGGGGCGATGAAATGAAGATTAAGTTTTGTGGAGCATCATCAGGAGTTACAGGCTCATGTCATTTACTGACTACTGAAAATCACAAAGTTTTGCTTGACTGTGGTCAGTTCCAGGGGGGGAAGGCACAGGAGGCACTGAATGCTGAACCGTTTCCTTTTGATCCTGCTGAAGTGGAATGCGTCATTTTGAGTCATGCTCACATTGACCACTGCGGAAGAATTCCGCTTCTTGTAAAGCGCGGTTTTACAGGAAAAATCTACTGTACAGATGCAACTGCAGATCTGCTTGATGTAATGCTGACGGACAGCGGATACATCCATGAAAAAGATGCTGAAAGACAGAGCAGAAAGGCTCTTCGCGCCGGTCTGCCCCCTGTTGAACCTCTTTATACATATAACGACTCACTGGAGGCGCTTAAGTATGTTGAACCGGTGCTGTACAATCAGCAGATTGAAATTAACGAGAATATGAAAATAGTATTTAATGATGCAGGACATATTCTCGGTTCAGCAATAACAGAGCTTTGGGTGAAAGAAGACGGAAAGGAGTCAAAGATTGTATTCTCAGGTGACCTGGGAATGATCGACAGACCTATTCTACGAGATCCAACGATTATAAAAAAAGCTGACTATGTTATCATGGAGACTACATACGGCAACAGAAACCATCCGGAAAACTCTACAAGCATTAATGAGCTGCTGCAGATTGTCCTGAAGACAATTAAACGTGGCGGTAATGTGGTAATTCCGTCTTTTGCAGTTGGAAGAACACAGGAACTTATCTTCGAGTTTAACAAGTTTTATGAGGAACATGCAGAATACAGAGAACAGCTGGATAAGGTCAAGGTATACATAGACAGCCCTATGGCTACTACAGCTACTGAGGTTTTCAGAAAGAATGCTCAGGTCTTTGATGAGGAAACTAAGGATTACATTATGCGCGGGGATAATCCTCTGGATTTTAAAAACCTGAAGTTTACAAGAACTACTGCAGAGTCACAGGCTTTGAACATGGATAAGAGTCCAAAGGTGATTATTTCAGCCAGCGGAATGTGTGAAGCAGGACGTATACGTCATCATCTGAAGCACAATCTGTGGGATGCCCGCTCCAGCGTGGTTTTCGTAGGATATCAGGCAGAGGGTACCCTTGGAAAGATGCTGGTTCAGGGAACAAAGGACATTACCCTATTTGGAGAAGCTGTTCATGTAAATGCAGAAATCTACAACCTGGAAGGTTTCTCAGGACATGCAGATCAGAACGGGCTTTTCGCATGGATTGCAGGATTTCGGCAGAAGCCAAAGCAGGTATTCCTGGTTCACGGTGAAGAGGACTCCAAGGTTGATTTTGCAAAACTGATTAAAGACAAGCTGGGATATGACCCTGTAGTTGTAATGGGTAATTCAGAATTTGAACTGAATATGACCACTGCGGAAATAACCAATGTGGAAAAAGAGCTTGGAGACGGTCAGAAAGAAGACGATATTGAAAGACTGCGTACACAGCTTGCGAAAATTCACAATCAGCTGGAAAACATTCTATATACTACAGACCTGGCTGTCGCTCCGGATATTTCAGGAGAAAAGCTGGTTAAGATTAATAATCTTGTTCAGGAACTGGATAAGACTACACTGGTGCTTGGCTCAGCTATTACCGAAGAAGACAGAGCAGGTGAAAAGGCCATAGACACTGAAACAGAATAGTTTTATATATTAGGAGAAAACAGGGAATATGGAAAACGTAATTGTAATCGGAGTTGCCGGAGGAACAGGTTCCGGCAAGAGCACACTGATCAGAAAGATAAAAGAAAACTTTGGCGATGCCATTACTGTAATCAGTCATGACTCCTACTACAAGGAGCAGAAGGGAATGACATATGAAGAGAGATGCCAGACAAACTATGACCATCCCAATGCTTTTGATACAGATCTGCTTGTAGAACACGTGAAGAAACTGAAGAACTGGGAAACTGTAGAAATTCCTGTGTATGACTTTACTATTCACAACAGAGCAGTGGGGAAAACCGAAATCAAGAAGCCGTCCAAAGTAGTCATTGTTGAAGGTATCCTTATTTTTGAGAATGAGGCTCTGCTGGATTGTTTTGATATTAAGGTTTTTGTGGACACAGATGCAGATGTAAGAATTATCAGAAGAATTCTTCGCGATGTTCAGGAAAGAGCAAGAACTCTTGATTCAGTTGTCACTCAGTATCTGACAACTGTAAAGCTGATGCATGAACAGTTTGTTGAACCAAGCAAGAAAAGAGCAGATATTATCATTCCTGAAGGCGGATTTAACGTTGTTGCCCTGGAAATGCTGAACCAGAGAATTGAGGGATTACTGAAATGAAGACACTAAAGGTAGCAATGCTTGGCTTCGGAAACGCAGGCAGTGCCGTAGGAAGGCTCCTTGCAGACAAGCATGATGAGATAATGGAAAAGTATGACTGCGATGTTAAAGTTACGGCCATAGTTACAGGAAAAAGAGGCTCAGTTGTCGACCCTGAAGGAATAGATCTGTCAAAGGTCTGCAAAGCAGGTGCGACAGGGGCTTTTCCCGAGGATATCAGAGGCCTGGGTGCAGTCAGTGCTTTAGATGTTGTGAAAAATGCAGATTATGACGTGGTGTGCGAAATGACACCTTTGAATATCTTTTCCGGAGAGCCTGCAATTACGCATATCAAAGAAGCTTTTGGCCGGAAAAAACACGTAATTACTGCAAATAAGGGGCCTATAGCCTGGGCTTATGATGAGCTGTCACAAATGGCGGCAGAGAACGGATGCATGTTTTTCTATGAAACTGTTGTAATGGATGGCACTCCTGTATTCAACCTTACAGAGCACACTCTTAAAATGTGCAAGGTTACAGAAGTATCCGGAATTCTTAACAGCACTACAAATTACATACTTGAAGAACTTGCCAAGGGAAGAGACTATGACAGCATAATGGAAAGCGGACGCCGGCTCGGATTTGTTGAAGCCGATCCTGCCATGGACATTGAGGGATATGACGCTGCTGCCAAGGTTACCGCACTTCTGAACGTTCTTATGAAGGCAGGTATTACCCCTGACATGGTAGAACGCACAGGAATAGAAAATATTACTGCAGATGATATTAAAAAAGCTGCATCAAGGGGTAAGGTAATCAAGCTTCTCTGTTCCGGAAAGCTGGAGGATGACGGAAGGGTGACTGCATCTGTCAAGCCTGTGGAGGTTGAAATGGGTGATATGCTTGCGTCAATTGACAGCACTACTTCTGTGGTGTCAATAACTACGGATTTAATGGGAAAAATCTCTGTAATTGAGCATGCACCTGAAATTGAGCAGACCGCTTACGGAGTATTCGGTGATATTATCCGAGTTGTAGAAGGAATTCAACAGTAGAGGAAATGGCGTGAAGGAAACCACACTTTGTTATATTAAGAGAAAAGATGACAGTTTCAAGGGTGAGGGTCAGAGGGAAAAAGTTTTGATGCTTTACCGTAACAAGAAGAAAAAGGACATGAATCAGGGAAAATGGATTGGTGTAGGCGGAAAGCTGGAGCCGGGAGAGAGCCCTGAGGAATGCCTGTTGCGTGAGGTGTTTGAGGAAACAGGCTTAAAAATCACTTCATTCAAGTCTTGTGGTCAGGTGAATTTTATTCTGGATGCCTGGGAGGATGAGATTACTTATCTTTTCACAGCTGATGAATTTGAGGGACAGCTTGTGCCGGCAGAAACTTACGTAGAGGACAATGAGAAAAGCATCACACGGCGTTTTCTGTGCCCTGAAGGAGAGCTGGCCTGGATTGACCGGGAATATGTTATGGAATTGAATCTCTGGGAGGGAGACAGACTGTTTCTGGAAAATCTGCTCGATGAAAAGCAGATAAATCTCACTCTTCATTACGATGAAGACGATATGTTAGTGGAAGTGATTGACTGTTCTGCTAAATAAAAAAACAATGACACTAGGTTGTTTTTTGTACGATTCAGCCTAGTTTTTTTATATATTTTACTTAATTTTTTTAGGCGAAAGGCATACTAAAGTTAAGAAATAAAGTTTGATTTCTACCATACGTTTTGACGGCATTTTGTGGTTGAAAAAAAAGCCGGAATTAGTATAATAGTACAGTAATAAAATCCGAAATGGAGGGAAATAATGGAAATTGCAAGAAAGAGAATCGAAGAGCTCATTGATTATGGCAGTTTTGTAGAAATTGGTGAAAGCATTACAGCAAGATTTACTGACTTCTGCAACCCAAGTGACGCAAAAGACGGCGATGGTATCATTACAGGCTATGGTACTATGGGTGGAAAACTGGTATATATCTATAGCCAGAAGAATGATTCCATGGGAGGTTCACTAGGTGAAATGCATGGAAGAAAAATTGTAAACTTATATAATTTAGCTATGAAGTCCCAGGCTCCCATTATCGGGATTCTGGACTGCAGCGGAATAAGAGTGGAAGAGGGTCTGGACGGGCTTAACGCACTATCCAAAATCTACAAGGCACAGGCAAAGGCAGTTGGAGTAATTCCTCAGATTGCTATTGTTGCCGGAACATGTGGCGGTGGTGTGTCCATCCTTGCAAACATGGCAGATTTCATCTTCGTAGACGAAGAGACGGGAAAACTGTTTGTTAACTCTCAGAACTTCTTAAATGGTGAGGAAATGTTCACTCAGAAGACTTATACTGACGCAATCCTTAAGTCTGACGACCTGACAGCATATGTTAAGAAGCTGATTGAAATCCTTCCTTCAAGCACACAGGAACTTCCTATGGTTAAGGAATGCAAGGACGATCTTAACAGAGAATTAACTGATAACTGCACTAATGACACAAGAACGCTTCTTACTGAGCTTGCAGATAATCATAGATTCATTGAAATCAAGGCTCAGTGGGGAGAGGATATGGTTGCCGGTCTGATGAGACTAAACGGAGCAGTTGTGGGAGTATACGGAAACGACGGCACATCAGACAGAATGACAGCAGAAGGCATCGAAAAGGCACTGAGACTGGTTAACCTTTGCGACAGATTCAACATTCCCGTACTTACTATTACAGACACTAAGGGATACGATGTGACTATTGAAACTGAAAAGAATTTCTCAAAATCAGCTTCAGGTCTGATTATGGCATTGGCTCAGGCTGATGTTCCAAAGGTAAACCTCATTACAGGAGATATCTACGGTAGTGCTTACAGCTTAATGAACAGCAAGGGACTTTCATGCGACCTGGCATTCATGTGGAACACAGCAACAGTAAATATTATTGATTCACTTGATGCTGTTTCAATTATGTATCCCGGAATTTCTCCTGCAGAAGCTGAAGAAAAGGCTAAGGAATACAGTCAGATACACTGCAGCCCTGCTGCACTTGCAAAGCATGGATACGTCGATAAGGTAATAAGCCCTAAGGATACTCGTAAGTACATCATTGGCGCTTTCGAAGCATTTTCAAACGTATTCTAAGAAACGGGAGGAAAGCAGATGACATTAGGTGAAATATTTCAGAAGGCTTTGTTAAACACAGCTCTTGGTATGGGTACTGTTTTCTGCATGCTGATATTCATCAGTCTGGTGATTTCATGCTTCAGATTTATACCTAAGACCGGGAAAACTGAAGCAGCAAAACCGGCAGGAACTGTCGCTGCCGCATCAAAGCCTGCAGATTCAGCTGGGGAAGATGATATTGTTCCTGCAATTATTGCGGCAATACTGGCTTCCAAGGGCATAAGTCCGGACTCAGTTGGAGACGGACCTGCTCCATATATAGTAAGATCAATTAGAAGAATCGGATAATCCGGAGGTAAACATGGAAAAATATATAGTTAGAGTAAATGGAAAATCATACGAAGTTGAAGTTGAACGCGTTGATGGTGATTTCTCATCAGCACCGGCAGCACCGGCAGCTGCTCCCGTAGCAGCACCTGCACCTGCAGCAAAGGCAGAAGGCATAGATGTTGCCAGTGGCACAGCAGGTAAGGTATGGAAAATCGTTACTAAGGTAGGAGACGAAGTAAAGAAGGGTGACAGCATCCTTATTCTCGAAGCAATGAAGATGGAAATTCCTGTAGTTGCAACAGAAGACGGAAAAATTGCTGATATATGCGTGAACGAAGGAGATCCTGTAGAAGCAGGACAGGTAGTAGCAGTATTAGCATAAAAAAGCAAAGAACATAGGAGAAAAAAATGGAATATATTACAGAAACTCTAAGTAATTTACTGGGTCAGACTGCAATGTGCAATCTGACGCTCGGTAACGTGGTTATGATTGGAGTTGCCTGCTTTTTCATGTATCTTGCTATAGGAAAACAGTACGAACCGCTACTGTTGCTTCCTATTTCCTTCGGTATGCTGCTTGTAAACATTTATCCGCCAATTATGCAGGAGGGCGGTCTGCTGCACTACTTCTTCCTGCTGGATGAATGGACAATCCTGCCGTCATTGATTTTCCTTGGCGTAGGTGCGTTAACGGACTTCGGTCCACTGATTGCAAATCCGAAGAGCTTTTTACTTGGAGCAGCGGCTCAGTTTGGTATTTTCGCAGCGTATATCGGTGCAATGCTGCTGGGATTCAGCGATGAAGGCGCTGCCGCCGTATCTATTATCGGTGGTGCAGACGGTCCTACATCCATATTCCTTGCAATGAAACTTCATCAGAATGATCTGATGGGACCTATCGCTGTAGCAGCCTACTCATACATGGCACTTGTGCCTATTATCCAGCCGCCTATTATGAAGGCACTTACAACTAAAGAAGAAAGACAGATCAAGATGGAACAGTTAAGAGAAGTTTCCAAGCTGGAAAGAATTCTGTTCCCTATTATAGTAACAATTGTTGTATGCGGACTTCTTCCTTCAACAACACCTCTTGTAGGTATGCTGATGCTCGGCAACCTTTTCCGCGAAAGCGGCGTAGTACGTCAACTGCAGGAAACAGCTTCCAATGCACTTATGTACATTGTAGTAATCCTGCTGGGAACTTCCGTTGGAGCTACAACAAGTGCTGAAGCGTTCCTGAACTGGGACACAATAAAAATCGTTGCTCTTGGTCTGCTTGCATTTGCATTCGGTACAGCATCCGGCGTAATATTTGGAAAGATTATGAGCAAGGTAACAGGCGGAAAGATTAATCCGCTGATTGGAGCAGCAGGTGTATCTGCAGTACCAATGGCAGCAAGAGTTGCGCAGAAGGTTGGTGCAGAAGAGGATCCTACAAACTTCCTGCTGATGCATGCTATGGGACCTAACGTTGCAGGAGTAATCGGTACTGCTGTGGCAGCAGGAACTTTCATGGCAATATTTGGAGTATAAGAGGAGATTACAGATGAGTGATAAAAGATTAAAGATTACGGAGACAGTTCTCAGAGACGGGCATCAGTCTCTTATGGCAACAAGAATGAGAACAGATGAAATGGTTCCCATTCTTGAAAAAATGGATGCTGTAGGATATCATTCAATCGAATGTTGGGGCGGAGCCACTTTCGACGCATGCATGAGATTTTTAGATGAAGATCCATGGGAAAGACTGAGAACTATCAGAAAATATCTTAAAAATACAAAGACACAGATGCTGCTTAGAGGACAGAATCTGTTAGGTTACAGACACTATGCTGATGACGTGGTCGAGTACTTCGTTCAGAAGTCAGTGGCTAACGGCATCGACATACTTAGAATATTTGATGCGCTTAATGACCTGAGAAACGTCGAAGCTGCAGTAAACGCCGCAAAAAAGGAAGGTGCACACGTTCAGCTTGCAATGTCATACACTACAGGAGAGGCGTACACTCTTGATTATTGGAAGAAACTGGCTAAGGATATGGAAAGCATGGGAGCAGATTCAATCTGCATCAAGGACATGGCAGGTATCCTGACACCAACATTTGCAACTGAGCTGGTAAGTGAACTGACAAAGACTGTAAACGTACCAATCGACCTTCACAGTCACTGTACAAGCGGTGTTGCCCCAATCACATACCTTAGAGGTGTAGAAGCAGGATGCAGCATTATAGATACAGCACTATCCCCATTCTCAATGGGTACAAGCCAGCCTGCAACAGAAGTAATGGTTGAAACATTTAAGGGTACAGAATACGACACCGGCCTTGATATCAACATGCTCGCAGAGCTTGCAAATTACTTCCGTCCTATCAGAGAAAAATACATGGCTGAGGGTATTCTTAACCCTAAGGCTTTAGATGTAGACATCAAAACTCTTTTATACCAGGTACCCGGCGGAATGCTTTCAAACCTTATGTCCCAGCTTAAGGAACAGAATGCCATGGACAAGTACGAAGAAGTACTTGCTGAAGTACCAAGAGTAAGAAAGGATTTAGGTGAGCCGCCTCTGGTAACCCCTTCTTCACAGATTGTAGGAACACAGGCTGTTCTTAATGTTCTGTACGGAGAAAGATATAAGGTAATGTCAAAGGAAACCAAGGCAATTCTTCGCGGTGAATACGGCAAGACAATCAAGCCATTTAACCCGGAAGTCCAGAAGATGGCAATAGGAGACGAAGAACCAATCACCTGCAGACCTGCCGACCTTCTGAGCAACGAACTTCACAAGCTGGAAGATGAGATGAAGGTTTACAAACAGCAGGATGAGGACGTGCTTTCATATGCACTTCTTCCCGGACCTGCAGT
>JAQYNQ010000079.1 GCA_028727785.1 Eubacteriaceae bacterium
CTCCAACACAGCATCAAGGTCCTTCTTTTATATCCTTTACATACCATTCGCCATCATCGTCTTTATCCAAATACCACAATGCCGGAACTCGCCATGATCCGCAAACAACATTTCCGTCTTTATCTAAAGCTTCACTACTGTAATATACCCACATATAGCCACGGTGTTCTGCTGTTGGGGATGGATTAAGAATTATAGACCAGATTCTCAATTTGTGATTTTCCGTAATTGCCCCGCTGTAGTAATCTGATGGGGTTGCGTATATACTCAACACACCGTACTTTTCTTTAGCCTCATCATAAGTACTTTCTATATCAGAAAACGCAGCTTCTGCCGTCTGTACTATATTAGAAACCTGAATCCTGTTTGTAGGAATGCCCCGGAACACCAAATAAAAAACATCATATGCGCTATAAAAATCTACTGAAGTAACTGTGATCAAATGCCATATCGGGAACAGATATATCAGAAGAACAATTACAAGAGTAACAATAACGGTTTTCTTACACGCCATAGTGAATCATGTGTTTCTCGCACTCAATTGCTTGACGAATCAAAACCGAAAAAGCTACTAAGCTTTGATCTTTTCGATATCTTTTGTCAGAAACAACTATATTCAGTAACTTTGACAACGAGTCTGGTGGAATAATAGTAATTCCCCAACGTGAGAGTGATTTTTGCGGTTGCAAAATACTCTTACCATAAACATTGAATGTATCTATGTCCAGAAGAGAATCCCACCAATCATTTAAATATTTTTCATCATCTATAGCTACACACTGGTATCTCTCTGGAACATATTCTGTATAATCTTCACATTCATCAAAACATTCAATAATGCCAAATTCTGCTTTAATCATACTCATCACCTTTTTACCAAATCTTACTTTCTCTCAGCAATCATTTTGCATAAATATCCTACAACATATTCTTCTTTTGTTGTAATCTCTATATCTTGATTATCTATCAAATCATTTAAACAGTCCTTTACGATACTCCATAGCTCCGAGTTTTCGAATTGATTATACGGATAGTCTTTTTCAGATTCCTTATTACTTAATGTGAGATTATCATATAATTCTTCCAAAACGAACAACTTATGATCTTCCTCATCTATCATTTTTTCTATAGCAGCCTTAAATTTATTATTATTTTTAAGTATATCTGTATAACATTTTAGAAGTTCATAAACTTCACATCTAACTTCAAAATTACCGTCATTCAATAATGGCAGTAATTCCATTAACTGATCCTCAAACAAAGCTAAATTTCTAAGAGAGTATATTAAAGTACCTCTATTGTTTTCGCAGTTAGAATCCTTTATCAGTTCTAAAACAAACGGCACTGCTTCATTACATCTTAAGTCACTTAACCTTATTGCAACTTCGTTTCTTTCATTTGGATCATTTGTCGTTTTCAAAATATCTATAAGTTGATTTACATTATTCTTATTTGACATTGTTTTCTCTCCACCTATAAACATACAATTTTTTATGCATATCCTCATTTTACCACAATCATAACAAAATAAAATACCCTCCCAAGTTTTATAACCGGAGAGGATGTGATTGTTATGAATATTAGATCTTTACAAAAAAAGAAAAAAGCGGTCACAACTACCGCTTTCATTCTGGTACACCATCACGGGCTCGAACCGTGGACACCCTGATTAAGAGTCAGGTGCTCTACCAACTGAGCTAATGGTGCGTATTAAATTGGTACACCATCACGGGCTCGAACCGTGGACACCCTGATTAAGAGTCAGGTGCTCTACCAACTGAGCTAATGGTGCACACTTATAAAATTGTTGTTGCGTTAACAACAAACCTATGATACTACAATCCAGTACCCTTGTCAACATTTTTTTTGCTATTTCTATCAATTACTATCTAAAGTAATAATCCTAACTATCTAAAGCAATAATCCAAACTTGCTTTTGACTTGGCATTTTTTTCATGTTATACTATGAAATTGCAGTAAATAGTACAAAAAATGTAGAAAAGAGGTAGAATATATGGCTTATACATATAAGACAAAAGGCGTATGCTCAGCCTACATCGAAGTAGAAATGGACGGAAATACAGTTAAAGATGTTCAGTTCCACGGCGGATGCCACGGAAATCTCCAGGGAATTTCCTCATTAGTAAAAGGTATGACCTATGAACAGATTAAAGAGAGATTAGACGGAATTCGATGCGGATACAAACAGACTTCCTGTCCTGACCAGTTAGTTAGAGCAATTGAAGAAGCAATGGAGAACAGGTAATGATTGAATTATTGTGTAAAACTTTTGTCAAAGATTATGAAAAAACCACAGATCCCGACGTCAGGGAAAGCTATGGAAAGCTGGCCGGTATCGTAGGTATTTTTTCTAACATCTTCCTGTGCATTGCAAAAATAGCAGTCGGTGCATTTGCAGGTAGTATTGCAATTATTGCTGACGGAATCAACAACCTGGCCGATGCTTCATCATCAATTATTACCCTTGCAGGATTTAAGCTGGCATCCAGACCGGAAAGTGAAGAGCATCCTTACGGTCACGCTCGTATCGAATACATATCCGGTATGATTGTATCAGTTCTTATTGTAGTTGTTGGAGTAGAACTTTTTAAATCATCCGTTGAAAAAATTCTGCATCCAGAACCACTGGAATTCAGCATTACAATAGTTATCGTCCTTCTTCTTGCCATTGCAGTGAAAATCTGGCAGGCACTGTTCAATATCAGTATCGGAAAGAAAATTAACTCTGTTACCCTGGCTGCTACAGGCGCAGACAGCAGAAACGATGTAATTTCAACTTCAGTGGTTTTGATAAGTGTAATTATTGGCAAGGTGACTGGCCTTCAGATTGACGGTTACATGGGATGTCTGGTTGCCGCCTTCATCATCTGGTCAGGAATCGGACTGGTAAAGGAGACTATGAGTCCGCTTCTTGGCGAGGCACCTGATCCGGGTCTTGTGGACAGTATTGAAGCTCTGGCCATGTCGTATGAGGGAGTTTACGGAATTCACGATCTTATGGTTCACAACTACGGCCCCGGCAGAATCTATGCATCTATTCATATTGAAGTCGATGCCGACAGCGATATTATGGCAAGTCACGATATGGTTGACAATATTGAACGGGATTTAGGCAGGCGCCTTAACATACACCTGACATGCCATATGGATCCTGTTAAGGTAAATGACCCTCTGGTTAATCAGATGCTTGCGGTTGTAAGGGCTGCACTGGCTGATTTAGATGGCGTTACCAATGTTCATGACCTGCGTGTAGTTCCCGGACCGACCCACACAAACATAATATTTGATGTTATGGTTACACACCAGTGTGCTTTGACCCCGTCCCAGATTCACGATGCATTCCAGGCCGCAGTCAAGGCAGTGGATGAAAAATATTTTGTTGTCGTAAATGTCGACAAGTATTACACAAAAAAGCGATAAAATAAAATCCTGATTGCAGTTCATTTATTGACGCAGTCAGGATTTTTTCGTTCTTATGTACTACTCTATTTATTATGTTTCACTTTATCCACGCTAGCCACGACGATCAAAGCTCCCAGCCCCGTAACAACTGTAGAAATCAGTGTCAGCATTTTAGGGCCGGATACATCCAGAATAATTCCACCCAGAATGCTTGCTGCCACAGACGTAACAGTAATCATCATAGTGTAAAGAGCCTGTCCTTTCACAGCTTCTCCACGGCTCATAATCTCATTAATGAAGTTTACCATGGCCGGCAGGAACAGTGCAAATGAAACAGGCTGCATGCACTGGGCAATATAAATAAGCGTTACCGATTTTGCCATAAAAATCGTGCCTATTTTGACAGTAAACATTATGCCGGCAAATTTCAGCATAGTTTCGCATCTGAACCTTTTGCGCAGCGGATTAAAGAACAGCATAGTCGGAATCTCCAGAAATGCCATTACAGACAATATGAGACCCAGATCCTCACTGTTCCCCCCGACATCAACAGCTATCTGCATAGTGTAAAAATTCAGAACAGCATTGCTGAAGTACACACCAAGCACGCCAATATTCAGTAAAAAGAAAACCTTGTTTCTTTTTATAAACTCAATTAAGTTGATTTCTTCATCAGGTTCGCAGGTATCCTCAGCTGCTGCAGCCTCTGCACCACTCAGGCGCCTGTCGCTAATGCTGTGATTTGCCGCTTTCGCTTTATCTGAATGATGCTTCGTTACAGCCAGGCTCACCAGGAGCATTGCCATAGCCACTTCCGCAGTAATCGGAAGGACACTCACTCCTTTTTTCTCTACCAGTATTCCCAGAACTGCCATCAGCACTGCATAGAGAAAGGACCCCACACTTCTTGCAAGTCCAAAGCTTACATTTATTCCGGTCTCCTGAAGTTTAAAACTCAGGGAGTTGACCAGGGGCTGAAGTGTGGTGTGCCATGCAATAAGCATGACAAAAATAACTGCCAGTGCCAGGTTTTTCTTCTCAAAGGCAAAAAGACCCAGCGTGAGCACCATCAGCATCACCGTCATAATCTGGGATAATCCTATTAACGATATTTTTTTCGTCCTGTCTGCAAAGTCCGCAACTACCGGCTGAATCACTACAGACAGCACATTGGCTGCTGCAAGAATGATTCCTATCTCTGAATTTGAATACCCTTTACTGAGCAGAAAAACAGAAGCAAAGCTGCAGATTACCCCAAATATCATCCAGTAGCTTCCCTGTATCATGGAGTATTCTGTATTTATTATCTTACCCATAACAGCTCATCCTCCAACGAAACTACAGTATCTCCGCGAACTCGCGAATATAAATGTCCGAGATGGCTTTGATAGCGTCCTGGTCGCCGTGACTTTCTTCATCGTAGACGCCAAAAAGCTTGAAGCCTGCTTTCTTTGCAGTCTCCATGGCATACAGACCGTCCTCGAACACCCATGTTTCCTCCGCTGCAGCGCCAACGGATTCGAGAGCCATCATGAAAACATCCGGTTCCTTCTTGGTAGTGCCAAGGTCGCCGCAGGAGAAAATTCCCGTAAAGTAATCGATGCATCCAAGTCGTTCCATAGCCGCGCGCAGGCAATGACCATCTGTAGAAGACGCTATTGCCATAGGCACACCCTCGGCCCTCAGCATGTCGATAAACTGACGGGCACCCGGCTTGAAATCCGCGTAATTGTAGTACATGTTCTCAACAAAACCATTTATAGCTGTCTGTATTTCCTCAACGCTCTTGTCCAGACCGTAATTTTCAATCATATACTCAGCTGACGTAACGCTTGTCTTTGTGAACAGAATATCCCCAAGGTTTGGCTCCGGTTCGTATCCTAGAGACTTAAGATAACGCTCCCCAACAGTGTGCCACTCTCCCATTGTGTCCAGAAGTGTTCCGTCAACATCAAAGATTGCCGCTTTTATTTCATGTCCATTTATTATCATATGTATCAAAACCTCCAGATTTTTATTTTACTTCTTAATCCGGCTGTTGTCTATAATAAGATTCTTGGCTCAGATGATTACATATTTCCGGCACAAAGAAAAACCCTTGCAATTGCAAGGGTTTTGAATCTTTTTGAAAGTCGAAATTCGATAATCGAAATTATCTCTTTGAGAACTGTGAAGCCTTTCTGGCTTTCTTAAGTCCGTATTTCTTTCTTTCCTTCATTCTGGAGTCTCTAGTTAAGAAACCAGCAGCCTTTAGAGGAGCTCTGTAAGCTTCCTTATCAGCAACGCAAAGAGCTCTTGAGATACCGTGTCTTAAAGCACCGGCCTGTCCTGTGAATCCACCACCATTTACAGTAGCGATTACGTCGAACTTGCCTTCGCATCCAGCCACAACGAAAGGTCTCTTTACTTCTCTCTTAACGATTTCCATTCCGAAGTAATCATCTAGGTCTTTCTTGTTTACAGTGATCTTTCCAGTTCCAGGGATTAATCTAACTCTAGCAACTGAATGTTTTCTTCTACCTGTACCCTGGTATTGTAATTTTGCCATTGTTTATTCCTCCCTTTCCTTAAAATTCTAATGTTTCTGGCTTCTGAGCAGCATGTGCATGTTCAGGTCCAACATAAACCTTTAGCTTCTTAAACATCTGTCTGCCAAGCTTTCCCTTAGGAAGCATGCCCTTAACAGCGTGGTTAATAATTTCTTCAGGTTTTCTAGCCTGTAACTTTTCAAAAGATAATTCTCTTAGTCCACCTGGATATCCAGTGTGTCTCTTGTAGATTTTTTCTTTTCTCTTCTTTCCAGTTACTTCTACCTTTTCTGCGTTGATAACGATTACATAGTCTCCGCAGTCTACGTGTGGTGTATAGATTGGCTTGTTCTTTCCTCTTAATACGGAAGCAACTTCAGAAGCTAATCTACCTAGAGTTTTTCCTTCTGCATCAACAACGTACCACTTACGTTCTACTTCTGCAGGTTTTGCGATGTAAGATTTCATCATTCTTCCTTTCTACCTACTGAGATTTCACAATCCTTTTCGGTTCTGCCTACTGGAATCTGTCACCTGCCGGCTATCAAAACCCACAGGGGCGCATGCGCCGGGACCGATTGTTTTCAGCATTACTAAAATAATAACTTTTAGCTTGCAAGGTTACCGGGCAAAAGCTCTGCCTTGCAACTTCTAATGCACTTCCAAACACAGTGCACAAATATTATACAGCACAGTATTTTCAATTGCAAGAGATTTTTTATATCCCTTTGTCATTATTTTTTTATACACATTAAATAATTAATGTCAGATTGACATACAAATCAGAGTATAAAAAACTTTAAATTTTAAAGTTTTTTATGCGAAAACCTGTGTTTTCGGGGTGGACATTTTCTGTGCACAGTGCTATAATCGGGAACGTTGTGTAGAATAAACCATAATAAGAAAGAGGTGAGGAAATGGAAGATTTCAGTTTTCTATTAACGGTAGCCATCGTCATTCTTTCAACTAAATTTCTGGGCGAGGCTTCCGAAAAAGTTCACATGCCTCAGGTTGTAGGCGCATTAATTGCCGGAGTAATACTCGGACCATCCGTTTTAGGCTTGGTTTCAGAAACAGACTTTCTGGCGAAATCTGCAGAAATTGGAGTAATTATTCTGATGTTCATCGCAGGTCTGGATACAGATCTGAAGGAGATTAAGAAGAATGCGTTTTCCTTTGTCGTAATCGCGTTATGCGGCGTCCTGATTCCCCTCATCGGCGGTTTTGGATGCTACTATTTCTTCTTCCACGTTGACGCAGCAAATACAAGCGAAGTTTTGAAAGCAGTCTTCATGGGTGTAATCCTGACAGCTACATCTGTAAGCATCACTGTAGAAGCTCTGCGTGAAATGGGCAAGCTCAACGGCCCTGTAGGCAACGCAATCCTTGGAGCTGCAGTTCTTGATGACATTATCGGGATTATCATTCTGACATTGGTTACAAGCATGAAGGACCCTTCAATCAGCATTGCCACAGTATTCATCAAAATAGGGCTTTACATTGTTGCAATGGGAATTTTGGCCTTCATACTGACACGTATCAGAAACAAAGTGGACAAGCTGAAAGAAAAGAGAAGAATCTCAATTTACGCCATTGCACTGGTTCTTGCAGTATCATACGCATCCGAAGAATTCTTTGGAATTGCCGATATCACAGGGGCATACATGGTCGGTGTTATACTTTCAACATTTAATGTTCGCTCCGACATTGCCAAGAAGATGACCGTTCCAAGCTATCTTTTCTTCTCGCCAATCTTCTTCGCAAGCATTGGTATCAAAACAGAGTTGAACGGGATGACAACATCCTTACTTATATTCTCAGTATTGCTTCTTGTAGTAGCAATCTTAAGTAAAATCATCGGCTGTGGACTAGGTGCAAAAATTTGCGGATACAGTGCTGATGAAGCATTCCATATCGGTATCGGAATGGTATCACGAGGAGAGGTTGCTCTTATTGTAGCACAGAAGGGCTACAGCATTGGGCTTCTGAGCGGTGACCTGTTCTCACCAATCGTACTGGTTGTAATCATTACTACAATCATCACACCGATACTTCTGAAGAAGCTAATGTAAAAAATAGTCAAAATAAAAGTGTCGCAATTTTCCCGCAGTCGTAATCACGACGAGGACTTTTGCGACACTTTTGTTTTTCGCTAATTTATTTAATTATAACCTTGTGGAATTTCTTCTTTCCCTTCTGAATTACCATTTCGCCGTCCTTGAACATGTCCAGAGTAACCATTGTCTTAGGATCAGTTACCTTTTCACCGTTAATGGACAGGCCTCCCTGTTCAACAGTTCTTCTTCCTTCTCCGTTTGAAGGTACAAGTCCGAGTTCCTTAATTAGAGTCAGCACACCCTTGCCTTCCCCTTCAAAATCAGCAGCTGCCATTTCAGTTGCAGGAATGTTAGCCATGTTTCCGCCGGCACCGCCACCGAAAGCAGCTCTTGCGCCTTCCTGAGCTTTGACAGCCTCTTCTTCACCGTGAACAAGCTTGGTGACCTCAAATGCCAGAACTTCCTTAGCCTTGTTGATTTCTGCGCCTTCTAAAGATGACAGACGCTTAACTTCGTCCATCGGCAGGAAAGTCAGCATGCGTAAGCATTTGTCAACGTCAGCATCGGCAACGTTTCTCCAGTATTGATAGAATTCATATGGAGAAGTTCTCTCAGCTGACAGCCAAAGAGCGCCCTTCTGAGTTTTGCCCATCTTCTTGCCTTCACTGTTAGTCAGCAGAGCAAATGTCATCGCATCTACATCGATATCGTTCCACTTTCTTGAAAGCTGCTTACCTGCAAGCATATTGGACCACTGATCGTTTCCGCCAAACTGAAGCTTTACGCCGAAGTCTCTTGCCATAACTGCGAAATCGTAGCCCTGCATCAGCATGTAGTTGAATTCAAGGAATGAAAGACCCGTTTCCATTCTCTGCTTGTAACATTCAGCTCTCAGCATATTGTTTACGTTGAAGTGAGTTCCCACTTCTCTTACAAATTCAATGTAATTAAGAGGTCTCAGCCATGAAGCGTTATTTACAACAATAGCTTTGCCCGGTTCAGGAGTTTTGTTCTCGTGACCCGGCTGGTAAACACCCTCGTTTCCTTCATATTTCCATTCTTCATCAAAATCAAGGAACTTGTCAAACAGCTTCTTGAACTGTCTGCAGTTTTCGTCGATTGTTTCTACTGTCATCATCTGACGCATATCCTGACGTCCGGATGGATCGCCAACCATACCGGTACCTCCACCGATAAGAACTACAGGAGTGTGTCCGTATTTCTGCATGTACATCATGATGATAACCTGCATAAAGTGGCCTACGTGAAGGCAGTCAGCTGTCGGGTCAAAACCGATATAGAACTTTACCTTTTCTTCACCCAAAAGTTTTCTCACAGCTTCTTCATCTGTAGTCTGTTCAATAAAACCTCTTTCTTTCAGTACGTCAAAGACGTTATCATGTTCACTGATGTTGTCAGGAATAAAATTCTTCATTTAATCTTAAATCTCCTTTTTCGTATTACAATCTATTACATTTCATCCAGCATATTCACACGTCTCTGGTGTCTTCCGCCTTCAAATTCAGTGTCCAGCCATGCATCCACAATTTCCATAGCCAGCTCAGGCGCAGTAGTTCTTCCGCCAAGGGCAAGAATATTTGCATTGTTGTGCTGCTTAGTCAGCTTTGCCATTTCAACAGATGTGCAAAGGCCGCATCTTACACCTTTAACCTTGTTTGCCGCAATGGAAATACCGATGCCTGTTCCGCATACAACAATGCCTAAGTCTGCCTTTCCTCCTGCAACTGCTTCTCCACACTTCTGTCCGAAGATAGGGTAGTCTACAGAATCTTCAGAGTTTGTTCCAAGGTCAAGAATATCAAAACCTCTTCCTGTCAGGTGTTCCTTAATCTGTTCTTTCAGACCGAATCCGCCGTGGTCGCTTGCTAATGCAATAGTCATTTTTTCTACCTCTTTTTCTACTTTTTTTATGTTATAACCTGCAGATTTCAGCATTCTGTTCATAACAGAAAAGCCTACTCCCTTTTCCTCTATAGCCGCTGCAAGAATGGCATCAGCGCCGGCCTTATCAGCTGCTCTCAGCTCAGCGAAGAAGTGCTTGGCCGCCTTCTCCGGATTCTCGCTGTCATAGCTTATAACGACAACTTTTTCTCCAAGTGCCTCCCGCTCAGCACGATCCATATCTATAGCCGAATAAACGCATTCCTTGTCATCACCCTCGTAAATAGTCATGTGCGCCTTCGGTGCATAATGTCTGTACTTCATTCCCGGTGCCTTAGGATGGAAATCTTTATTCTTCTCATCAGGTCTCTTGTTAAGAGTCGGGTCCAGTGCCACAGGCTTGTGAAGAATAGCTTCAATATCTCTTGCCGTAATCATTCCGGGTCTTAGAATCATCGGCACGTCACCGGTCATGTCAACAACAGTAGACTCGATTCCAAACTCGCAGTCATCGCTGATGATAATAGCATCTATTCTGCCTTTCAGATCCTCTATTACGTGATCTGCAGACGTTGGACTTGGCCTTCCGGAAAGATTGGCACTTGGAGCCGCAATAGGGCATCCGCTCTCCTCTATAAGATTCAGCGCAACCTCGTTGTTTGGCATTCTGACGCCAACTGTATCCAGACCTCCTGTAGTAACATCGGGAACAATATTCTTTCTCTTTACAATCATGGTAAGCGGTCCCGGCCAGAAAACGTCCATGAGCGCTTCCATGTCTGATGTTATGGTATCAGTTAGTTTTGACAAATCTTCTTCCCTTGCAATGTGAACAATCATAGGATTGTCCGACGGTCTGCCTTTTGCCGCGTACACCTTGCCGCATGCTTCGGCGTCAAGAGCATTGGCACCCAGGCCGTAAACTGTCTCTGTAGGAAAAGCAACCAGGCCTCCGTCAGCAATAATTGCCGCCGCCTGTTTTACTTCCTCCTCTGTATCGTTAAAAATCCTTGTTTCCAAAATTGCTTCCCCCCTTGTGAACCATTTGGATTCACTTCTGTTAATTAGAAGTTTTTCATTTTCTCCGCCTGGTCACTGGTAATCAGGCCATCAATTATTTCGTCAAGTTCTCCATCCATAATAGATGCAAGCTTATACAGAGTAAGTCCGATTCTGTGCTCAGTAACTCGGCCCTGAGGGAAGTTAAATGTTCTGATCCTTTCACTTCTGTCTCCGGAACCTACCTGGCTCTTTCTGGCATCAGAAATTTCCTTATTCTGTTCTGCAAGCATCATATCGTACAATCTTGATTTCAGTACTTTAAAAGCTTTTTCCTTATTCTTAATCTGTGACTTTTCGTCCTGACATGTTACAACCAGGCCTGTAGGAATATGAGTAAGTCTTACAGCTGAGTCAGTAGTGTTTACGCACTGACCACCGTTTCCGGATGCTCTGTATACGTCAACTCTTACATCATTCGGATTAAGATCTACTTCTACGTCATCAACTTCCGGAAGAACTGCAACTGTTGCAGCGGAAGTGTGAACTCTACCTGCAGATTCTGTTTCAGGAACGCGCTGTACTCTATGAACTCCGCTTTCGTACTTAAGTCTAGAATATGCCCCTTTACCCTTAATCAGCACTACAGCTTCCTTAACACCACCGATACCTGTATCGTTAACGTCCATCAGCTCTGTCTTCCATCCGCGTCTTTCCGCATATCTCATATACATTCTCAGAAGTTCCTGTGCGAACAGCGCGGCTTCTTCTCCGCCTGTTCCTGCTCTGACTTCCAGAATTACGTTCTTTTCATCGTTAGGGTCCTTAGGAAGCAGCAGAATCTTAAGTTCTTCTTCGTTCTGTTCAATCTGGTGCTCAAGTTCATTGATTTCCATCTTTGCAAGGTCACGCATTTCTTCGTCGGATTCCATTTCAACGATTTCCTTTGCGTCTGCCAGTTCTTCCTTTGCTTTTTTGTATTCAGCGTATTTTTTTACAATAGGCTCCATTTCGCCCATGTCTTTAATGTATTTCTGCCATAAAGGCTGGTTGTTGATTATTTCTGGGTCTGAAACCTTAAGAGACATTTCCTCATATTTTTCAACAATAAAATCCAATTTATCAAACATGTTATTCTCCTTGATTTATCAAAGCTTACAAATTTTTCATCTAGTATATTATTGTACCACAATTCCGATTTTTACGGAATACTGCAAAACGTTAAAAAACCGGAAATTTCGTAAAATTTCCGGTCGTGTTTGTTCTGATTATATAGATTACAGGTTGTACTTGTTCTTGAACTTTTCAACACGTCCAACACGGTTGATGAACTTCGGCTGTCCTGTAAAGAACGGATGACATGCTGACCAAACATCTAGTCTTAATTCTTCAGTAATTGACTTTGTTACAAAGCTGTTTCCACATGCGCAAGTTACTTTACATTCCTTATAATCAGGATGGATTCCTTCCTTCATGTTATACCTCTTTCCTGCTCGGACACATCCGTGCATAATATTTACTGCTTATCACAGCTTATTGATTATATCACAGCAATCAAGTGATTGCAAGGTTTTTTTGTTTTATTTTTGCTGTGTCAGAATACCGAAAACGATTCTGTCACGACCTGCCAGATCCTGAAGTCCGGTGATTTCCTTAAACTTTCCGGTTGCCTCCATTAGCTGCATAACGTCTTCTTTCTGGTCGTGGCCTATTTCCATAATAAGTACACCTTCTTTTTTCAGACACCCCGGAGCGTCTTCGATGATTCTCCTGTAGAAGTCCAGTCCGCTTTCACCACCGTCTAAGGCCATCATAGGCTCGTGATCCTTTACCTCAGGCTGAAGTGTCAGAATAACTTCACTTTTAATATACGGCGGATTGGAAATAATCATGTCGAACTTTTTATTTTTAAATCTGCCCTTGAAAGGCTCCAGCAAGTCTCCTTCTTTGAAGGTAATCTTTGCACCTAATCTGGAAGCATTGCCTCTGGCTACGTCCAGAGCCCCTGCACTTAAATCAGAGCAGGTAACCTTGGTTTTCTTAGACAGTGATGCAAGGGAAACACCGATAGCACCGCTGCCGCAGCAAAGATCCAGTACATCCCAGTCCTTCTTTGCTTTTACCTGCAGCTCTTCACCGCGAATCATGTTGCGTTCAATAATATCCAGTGCATCTTCAACCATAGTTTCTGTATCCTGTCTCGGTATAAGAACATTTTCATTTACTCTGAATTCCAGTCCCATGAATTCCTGTGTTCCGGTTATGTACTGAAGCGGCTCTCCGCTGCTTCGTCTGTCCAGAAGGGCAAAGTATTCGTCGCACAGATGATCAGGAAGTGGTCTCTGATACTCCAGGATGAGCTGCGTTGTCGTTATGTTCATCAAATGGCAATATAACAGTTTTGCATCCAGCTTTGCATCTGAAATGTGGCTTTCTTCCAGCTGGCGCTGCCCTATTTCTAATATTTCTCTTACTACCAGACTCATTACTGTTCAACCCCCTCGTCTATTGGTTTTGATATTGCCTCAGGTTCTGCTGATTCGTCAGGCACCGGTCTGCCCTCTAAATCGCATATTCCCTCGAAATATGGTGTATCTTCCGGAACCATAACCGCCTTCATTGCTGCAATTGCAACCTCCAGCTGGCTGTTATCCGGTTCTCTTGTTGTAAGCTTTTGCATATACAGCCCCGGCATACTTAGAATCTTTACCAGTGCATTGTCGCTTCTGCCTGCCCATTTTAGAAGTTCATATGAAAGACCTGCAATAACGGGAATCAGCAAAAGTCTGGAAAGCAGTCTTACCAGCAGATTCGGCCATCCACAAAGTGAGAAAAGCACCAGGCTGATCAGCATTACAAAGATCAGAAAGCTGGTTCCGCATCTTGGGTGCAGTGTGTAAAATGTCTGCGCATTTGCCGGTGTAAGCTCCAGATTATTCTCGAAACAATGTATGGTTTTATGTTCTGCACCGTGATATTTAAATACAGTCTGGATGTCAGGCATCTTTGAAATCAGCGCAATATAAATAACGAATATTACCAGTCGCAAAACCCCTTCAATCAGGTTCAGCACAACCGGACTTTTTATAACTCCGCCCAGCAGGTTCATGGCTGCTGTGGGCATCAGGATAAAGAATCCCACCGAAAAAACTATGGCAAATATCACTGACAGGTATATCAGTATGCTCCAGGCCCTTTTCTCCCCGAATTTTTCATTCATCCACTGTGTAAGTTTATCTTCCTCCAGTTCTTCCTCCGGAATATACTGTTCCAGAACTTCTGCGGAATACATCAGTGTTCCTGTCCCCTGCACCAGCGATGTTACGAATGAAACCACACCTCTTACAATGGGAATCTTAGACCACTTTCCCAGTTTCTTGTTAGGTTCAGTCTTCATGTGTATTCTGCCGTCGGGAAGTCTTACAGCTACAGCGCTTCTCTGCACTCCGCGCATCATGATTCCTTCCATTACAGCCTGCCCGCCCACTGATGTGGGACATGCATTTTTTAAAAATATTTTGCTTAAATCCATTAAAGTATCCTCTCGTATATCTCGTGCCCTAACCCGATACCCTTTAATTATTTCAGAAAGACTTTTTTAATCACCTGAATAAAGTTTTTGTTATTCTTTGTATGTGCCAGGTTATCCAGAATCATTTCTGCCGCATCCTGGGTTCCATTGTTGGCAAGTGCACGTCTCATAGTCCAGATTGCTTCCAGTTCCTCCTGATCCATTAACAGGTCTTCTTTTCTTGTTCCAGACTTGTTCAAATCAATTGCCGGGAATATTCTCTTTTCTGACAGCTTGCGGTCAAGGTGCAGCTCCATGTTGCCTGTACCCTTGAATTCCTCAAAGATTACGTCATCCATTCTGCTGCCTGTCTCTACAAGTGCTGTGGCAAGAATAGTAATGCTTCCGCCTTCTTCAATATTTCTTGCTGCTCCGAAGAACTTTTTCGGCTTGTGCAGTGCACCGGGGTCAAAACCTCCTGATAGCGTTTTTCCCGATGATGGTACTACCAGATTATATGCGCGGGCAAGTCTGGTAATGCTGTCCAGCAGAATAACAACGTCTTTGCCGTGCTCAGCCAGTCTCTGGGCACGGGCCAGTACCATTTCCGCAACCTTAACATGGTGCTGCGGCTGCTCATCAAAGGTTGAATATATAACTTCTCCACCAACAAGGGATCTCTTCATATCTGTTACTTCTTCCGGTCTTTCATCGATAAGAAGCACTATCATCTCAACTTCCGGATGCTTTTTTTCTATGCTGTTTGCAATATTCTTCAGAAGCGTTGTTTTTCCGGCCTTTGGCGGCGCAACAATAAGACCTCTCTGTCCTTTTCCGATTGGTGCAATGAGGTCAATAAGTCTGAGTGACAGGTTCTTTGGTGTATCCTCCATTGTCAGTCTTTCTGTCGGGAAAATAGGCGTCAGATCGTCAAAATCCGGTCTTCTGATTGCTGCTCCCGGTTCTTCGCCGTTGACCTGCAGCACGTATAAAAGTGCTCCGAATCTTTCACCTTCTTTAGGAAGTCTGGAAATCCCCTTAATCAGATCTCCTGTCTTCAGATTAAATCTTCTGATCTGTGTCGGTGATACGTAGATATCTTTTTCACTTGTAAGGAAATTATTAAATCTCAGAAATCCAAATCCGCCGTCAGCAATTTCAAGAATACCTTCAACCTCCGGTCTTTCCTCAGAAGGTCCCTGTTTGGAATCGTGCCCTTTACCTTTCTTCTCTGTTTCTGTATCTTCTGCATCAGCAGCCAATGCTTCACTTTCAGCTTCAAAAACCTGCATTTTAGAATCATCAGCAACGGATACTTCCTGATTTTTTTCCAATTCTTTAGCCATAATTACAATCGACGCAGCAGCGCCGTCCTTTCTATTTATTTAAATGTTATTTGTCTCGCAGCATTAATGGGAAACTGTTCAGAATCGAACATTCGAAATAAACATCAACTCTATTATATTACATTTCCCCTGAAAGTAAAACACAAAATAGACTTGAAATAGACTTGAATGAAATTCTATATAAACATCCGTCATATTGATATTGAAAATCGACCTAACATGGCGCGCGGCTCAGGTGAGGTGCCATGTTTGCCTCTGAAATAGCATCAATCATGGCG
>JAQYNQ010000080.1 GCA_028727785.1 Eubacteriaceae bacterium
CTGTCGGGTTGTTAGGGTTGTTGATGATAACAGCCTTTGTGCGAGGAGTGATAGCAGCTGCAAACTCATCCATCTTTGGCATAAAGTTTCCTTCAGGATTTGCAGGCACTACAACCAGCTTTCCGTCATAATTTCTTACGTAGTTGCCGTATTCAACGAAGTAAGGTGCAAAGGTAACAACCTCATCACCCGGGTCAAGCATTGTCTTCAGCAAAACATTCAGAGCACTTCCTGCGCCTACTGTCATGATAATGTTTTTTTCGCTGAAGTCTGTGCCGAATCTTCTGTTAAGATTTCCCGCAACAGCCGCTCTGGTTTCCTCAAAACCGGCATTGCTCATGTATCCGTGAACTTTCACAGGATCTTCGTTTTCGATAATGTCAAGAATTGCTTCTTTAACTTCTGCCGGTGCAGGAACGTTAGGGTTTCCGATACTGAAATCAAACACATTTTCTGCGCCATACTTGGCAGCCATAATTTTACCTTCTTCAAACATTGCTCTGATAACAGAATTGTTATTTACCAGAGGGATCATTTTTTTTGAAATCATCTTTATCAATCACCTTTCTTTAGAATCCAAGTATGCTGCCTGCCACGTGAACGCCAAAGGCGCAAATCCATGCAATCACGCACTGCATAATAACCACAGTTACAGCCCATTTGCCGCCCATTTCCCTCTTCACAGAAGAAATTGCCGCAACGCAAGGCGTATAAAGCAGAGTAAATACAAGAAATACTACTGCAGTAAAAGGAGAGAAGATAGACTGAAGGATTTCAGCTCCTCCGCCTCCCATAAGTACAGTCATAGTGCTCACTACGCTCTCCTTGGCTGTGAAGCCGGTAATCAGCGCAGTTGAGATTCTCCAGTCAGCAAAACCAAGCGGAGCAAATACCGGTGCTATCAGGCCGCCCAGAAATGCCAGAATGCTGTCCTGAGAATCATTTACAACACTAAGGTGCAGATTAAATGTCTGCAGGAACCAGATTATCATAGATGCAACAAAGATTACAGTAAATGCTCTTGTAATAAAGTCCTTCGCCTTATCCCAGATGAGCATTCCCACGCTTTTTGCTCCCGGGAATCTGTAGTTTGGCAGTTCCATAACAAAAGGAACAGGCTCGCCCTTAAACTTGGTTGCACTGAGAATCAGAGCAAATACAATTGCAACGATTATTCCCGTAAAGTACAGCAGAGTCATGACCAAAGCCCCGCGTTCAGGGAAAAAGGCCGCCGTAAACATTCCGTAAATTGGGAGTTTTGCTGAACAGCTCATAAACGGTGTCAGCAGAATCGTCATCTTACGGTCTCTCTCTGATGGCAGAGTTCTGGTTGCCATAACTGCCGGAACAGTACAGCCAAATCCGATAATCATCGGCACAAAACTTCTTCCTGACAGTCCCAGCTTTCTCAGCAGCTTGTCCATGACAAAAGCCACTCGAGCCATATAGCCGCTGTCTTCCAGCATAGACAGGAAGAAGAAAAGCACAACTATTATAGGCAGGAAGCTGAGCACGCTGCCTACTCCCGCAAATATTCCGTCTATGACCAGGGAGTGGATTACATGATCCACACCTGCCGCCGTCAATGCACTGTCACAGATTTCCGTTACAATATCTATTCCACTCTCCAGAAGTCCTGACAGCCATTTTCCAATGACTCCAAATGTGAGCCAGAACACCAGTGCCATTATGACAACAAAACTCGGTATGGCTGTATATTTCCCCGTTACTATTTTGTCTATCTCCTGACTTCTTTTGTGTTCAATGCTTTCGTGAGGTCTGACTACAGTGGCCTTACAAAGCTTATCTATAAAGCTGAAACGCATATTTGCCAGTGCCGCAGCTCTGTCCATTCCGCTTTCTTTTTCCATCTGAACCAGAATATGCTCTATAAGTTCGATTTCATTTACTTCCAGCCCCAGTCTGCTCATAATCGGGCAGTCGCCCTCAATTATTTTGCACGCCGCAAATCTGACCGGAATATTGTTTGCCTCAGCATGATCTTCAATAAGGTGCATTATCGAGTGAATAGCTCTGTGAACTGCACCCTTGTCCTCTCCGTCTGCTTCGCAAAAGTCCATTCTTGAAGGTCCTTCTCCATATTTTGCAACGTGAACCGCATGATCCACAAGTTCATCTATACCTTCGTTTTTTGCTGCTGAGATCGGTATTACCGGAATTCCAAGCAGTTCTTCCATTTTGTTGATTTTTACCGTTCCACCGTTTTCGCGCATCTCATCCATCATGTTCAGCGCCAGAACCATTGGAATTCCCAGCTCTATCAGCTGAAGTGTAAGGTAAAGATTTCTTTCGATGTTTGTTGCATCGACTATATTAATAATTCCTCTCGGAGTATTATCCAGAAAAAACTCTCTGGTTACAATCTCTTCGCTTGTATACGGTGACATGGAGTAAATTCCCGGAAGGTCTGTCACCAGTGTATTAGGGAATTTCCTGATTGGGCCGTCCTTTCGGTCAACGGTTACTCCGGGAAAATTGCCCACGTGCTGGTTGGAGCCTGTCAGCTGGTTGAACAGAGTTGTTTTTCCGCAGTTCTGATTTCCCGCCAGTCCAAATGTCAGCATTCCATCAAAACCGGCCGGGTGCGGTTTATCCATTTCTCCCAGTCCCGGATGGAGTTCTTTCCCCGCCTTAGCCCTGCACACTTCTGCTCTGCCGCCCTCTGCGCAGACTGCATTACACTTCACTGCGCACTTGGCCGGGTCGCCTCCATAGGCACAAGGATTTTTTGCCGGTTCTAACGGATCCTCTTCAGCTATAGGTTCAACTTCTATATTCTTTGCATCATCTATTCTCAGTGTAAGCTCGTACCCCCAGATTCTGTACTGTATCGGATCCCCCAGAGGTGCCGCCTTCACATATGTAATTTTTTTCCCCGGTATCACGCCCATATCCAGGAAGTGCTGCCTCAGTGAGCCGGCACCTCCAACTGATACAATCCGGACTGTTTCACCATTTTTTATATCGGATAATCTCATCTATTTATAAAAACCTTCCTTATCTTTTTCGTTTCATTTACATTTTCGCCTAGCTATAAATTATACCACAAAATTAACTAGAACTCAATTACCAGGCCTGTTTCCAGCTGATGACATATAGGCCCAAGTTCTTTCTTCAGCAGCTTGTACGCTCTGTCTCCTGTACAGTGTCCCGTGCAGATATACTCTATTCCTGTATCTTTCACCGCCTGAGCAAATCTTTTAATGTACTTCCGGCTCTTGTTATACAAATGGAAACCACCTATCATTGCATAAACCTTTTCCCCCGGAAAAGTATCGGAAACTTCCTTAATTATTGTAGCAGCTCCCCCATGTGAACAGCTGTTAAAAATAACCAGCCCTTTTTCCGTGCGAAAAACCAGGCTCTGTTCGTGTGAAAAATCATCCGGCTTCCATCCGCTTTCTGTCTTCAGGTACATTCGCTCTCTTCTGCCTATTTCGTCCAGACCCGCTGTCTTATGGGGTATCAGGTATATTCCGTCTTCCACCTTGTAGTCCCCGCTCACCTTGGCCAGACGATTCGGGTGGGTTTTGATAACGTCCCTGCGGGTGCCGATATATTTGCTGAAGAAAATATTTTTGCTGTAGCAGTTTGCACACCTGCAGCTTCTCACCAGAAACTTTGCCTTGTCATTTTCCTCAAAAAAAGTCGGAATGCCGTCACCGTGGTCGTAGTGATTGTGAGACAAAACCCCGTAATCCACGCTCTTCAGGTCTATCCCCATTTTCCTGGCGTTTTCCGCAAAAAGCCCTGAACCTCCTGCATCTAAAAGTATTCTCTTATCACCGTACTCAATGAATGCCGATAACCCCCATTCACCTTTTAATGCTTTTGTTCCATGATTATCAACCAAAATTGTAGCCCTCATGTCCTGCTCCTCTCTTCTGATGTCTCTCCGCAAATATTTATCATGCAATAATGATACCACAAAAAAACCTCTTTGAATCCCAAAATATCCTTCTTACTATCATTCTTCCTATCATTTCGAAATCATCCAGGCGCCCTCGGTGCCCTGATTACTCCCTCTGGGGTCTCCGCTCGCCCTCCGGGCTTTTCCATGGCGCCCTCCTCTGTCTCTGCGCCCTCCGGGCTTTTTCCAGGGCGCCCTCCGGGCGATCTCCTCTGTCTCTGCGCCCTCCGGGCTTCCCGGGCGCTCTCTGGGCGCTCTCTGGGCGCTCTGAATTCTTCCTCCGGGCTTCCGCGCCATGTTTGCCCTTCAATTTGCATCAATCATGGCGCCTCCTTAGTCTCCGCGCCATGTTACCCCTTGAAATTCCATCAAACATGGCGCCTAGTTCTGCTTCCACGCCATCGATGTTTCTTTCATAGCAAGTCAAAGTCTATTTTCCATTTTATTGCTGTAATTTATTGACAAATATTCTAAAACGTGGTAGAGTGATGATAAATGGATGTAAAAATCT
>JAQYNQ010000081.1 GCA_028727785.1 Eubacteriaceae bacterium
GCTCTTCCTACAGTATCGAAATCGGCTTTTGTGTGTCCTCCTGATACTATCAGACTCATAAAAGGAGGTTCCAGCTCTTTATGCTCTATGAAGTTGGCACTGATGTGTCCGTGCATATGATTTACGCCTACAAGGGGAATGTTCTTCGCAAAGGAAATTGCCTTTGCAGTTGCAACGCCCATAAGAAGCGCTCCAACAAGGCCGGGACCGTATGTTACCCCGATTAAATCTATATCGTCTAAAGTGACACCGGCTTCATTAAGAGCCTGGTCCACTACTGTATTCATATTCTGTAAATGATGTCGAGAGGCAATCTCAGGTACTACTCCTCCGAATGCCGTATGTATATCTATCTGTGAAGAAATAATGTTGCTCCATACATCTCTGCCGTCAGCAAGCACAGCAACTGAGGTTTCATCACAGCTCGATTCAATTGCAAGAGTTAAAAATTTTTCGTCTTTCATTATTCTTCTCTTTTTCTCCACATTATCAAAGCGTCTTCACCGTTCTCATAATACTTTGGTCTGACGCCTGCTTCAGCAAAACCGAATTTTTTGTATAATCCGATTGCCGGAGCATTGCTCACTCTAACCTCCAGCGTTTCTGCATCTATATGATCAGAATCTGTAAATTTCAAAAATGCATCTATTATTGCGCTGCCGATTTTCATTCTCCTGTAATCAGGTGATACGGCAACATTGTTTACATGGGCCTCGTTCATAATATTCCAGAACCCCATATATCCAACCACTCTGTTATCAAGCTCCGCCACTATGTACCCGGACATTTCATTGCTGTGCATATCATGCATAAGGGACTCTCTCGACCACGGAGTGGCAAAGCACTGTTCCTCAAGCAGCACAATTTCATCAATGTCCTCTATGCGGGCCTCTCTAATAATCAGTTCAGCCATTTTTTCTACCACTCATCAGCCTTTCCATCTTCGCCTTGCGTTCTCTGGCCAGAGTTCCATCCTTAAGTTTCTGTTCGGCTTCTGTTGTTCTCATGTAGTCGGGAAGCAGTTCTTCAACAGATACGGTTTTTCCTTGTTTATACATTTCAAGGGCAGCCTGTGCCGTCATTGCCGCGCACTGATATCTTTCTTCCTTTTCTGCCTTTTCAATCACGCATGCTACTCTGGACTCTTTCAGTTCTGCAGTAAACTGATCCAGACGCTCTTCATAAGCGTCAATCCCATCCCCATAGAAGACAACTTTTGCTGCCACAGGCATTCCGCAGTTAGTATTATCGAATCTGTCCTCTAATTCGGTTTTGATAGCGGAAAGAACATCCTCCAGCATATATGGTCCACCCGGCAGAATGTCTTCACCGTTTTCCCCAAATACGCCTCCGTAAACCTGCCCTCTGCGAGCGTTAAAAATCGGCACAATTACACGGCTTCCCCTGCACTTAAGCTTAAAGGAATCAAGAGTTTTCACTCCTGCCGCCGGAATACCAAGGGCCTGAGAAAGAGCTCTTGCAGTAGACACACCGATTCTGATTCCCGTAAATGAGCCCGGTCCCACAGAAGCGGCTACTGCAGTTAAGTCTCCCGGCGTAATGCCCAGCTCTGAAGTGAGTCTCTGAGCCATTGGCATAAGATCCTTCAGATGGTTCATTTCCTCCCCGGAAACGGCCTGCTTAATTTTTCCATTTTCATCTATAATGGCTACTGAACCTAACGGCCCTGTAGTCTCAATCGCTAAAATGTACATTTGTAGATTCTTTCTCCTTCTTTTTCCCCATACTCTATAAATATGCACAGGGTGTCATCCGGCAGAATTTCTGCCACCTGATCTGCCCACTCAACTATTGATACGCCGCCTTTGTAAAAGTATTCCTCTGCACCGATTTCGAACAGGTCATCAGGGTCGTTAACTCTGTAAACGTCAAAATGGTAAAGGGGAAGTCTTCCTGAATGATATTCGAGAACCACGGTGAATGTAGGGCTTGTAATAGTTTCTTTTACACCCAGACCTTCTGCAATATATTTTGACAGTGTGGTTTTTCCTGTACCTAAATCACCGATAAGGGCTATTACTGTATTCGGTTTCAGGGATTCGGCAAGTTTATGACCGAATTCTCTGGTATCTTCTTCATTTCTTATTAATACTTCTCTTATAGTTTAAAATCCGGCTGTGACAGCCTGTATATAGCTTCTGCGTAGATTTTTGTTGTAAGCATGAATCTTTCCAGGGACAAGCGTTCGTCTTTTTGGTGCATCAGATCTTCGTCCCCCGGGAAAAGGGCACCGAATCCGATAATATTGTCAGCACTCTTTGCATAGGTTCCGCCTCCGATTACCATTGGCTGACTTTCCATGTCTCCTGAATACTTTTGGTAGCTTTCCATGAGTGTCTGAAGCATCGGGCTGTCTTTTTCCATGTAAATGGGCTTTTTGTGTGATTCCTTTACCAGCCCCATTCCGTATCTGTCAATTACAGGAATGATCTTGTCATATATCTGATCTACGTTAAATGTAACCGGGTATCTCACGTTAAGCTTGAATCTTATTGCTTCTTTATCGTATTCCACGACGCCAGCATTCAAAGTGAGCTTTCCGGACGGCTCATCGCAGAAATCAATTCCAAGGCCTTCTCCGTTAATATGGAATCCTATATACCGGTTATAGAATTCTATAAAGCTGTTTATGTCGTCGTTTGCAAAGTTAAGATTTGCCAGGAAAGACATAAGCACAGAAATTGCATTAACCCCTTCTTCCGGAGATGCACCATGAGCTGACTTTCCGTCTGCACATATTTCCAGAGATTTACCCACGCCTTTTATGTGAATCTTATGCCCTGTTTCGCTGCGGAAATTTTCAGCCTGACTTCTGATCAAAGTATATTTTTCTCTGTCATCAGCTCTTACTACAGCTCTTGCTTTTTCAGGAACCATGTTTACAGCGGTTCCACCTGACAGTTTGCTCAGTTCAAGGCCTTTGTTCTGAGTTTTATCAAGCTTTCTGACAATGCTGAAATTAGTCATTCCCTTTTCCCCGTTGATTGCGGGGAAATCTGCATCAGGAGTAAATCCGAAGGTAGGTTTTTTCACTTTTGAAAAATAGTATTCTATACCTTCCCATGCAGTTTCTTCATCCAGCCCCAAAATCAGTCTGATTTTTCTTGAAGGCTCATATCCAGCATCTTTTAGTGCTTTCATAGCAAAAAGAGCCGCGACAACAGGTCCTTTATCATCTGTTGTACCTCTGCCGTAGATATATCCGTTTGAACAGGCTCCGCTGTATGGATCAAATCCCCAGTTTTCACCTTCGGGAACAACGTCAAGATGCCCGATAATTCCAACTGTTTCCTCTCCATATCCGAAGTCGATATGTCCACCGTAGTTATCTACGTTTTCTGTACTGAAACCCATTTCCTCGGCTTTGCCCAATAAATATTCCAGAGCCTTCTGCACACCTTCTCCAAAAGGGTACATCTGACCGTCTCTTGTGTAGACTGCTTTGTCTCTTACACTCTTTATAGAAACAAGTTCCTGCAGAGTTTTAATCTGCAGGTCCTTGTTCTTCTCTATAATCTCTAAAAAACTCATTATTAAACAGCTTCTACTCCAACAATTTCAGGATATGCTTCCTTAAGAACTCTGGCAACTACGCCTTCAAGAGTCATTCTTGCACCCGGGCATCCTGCACAGTGTCCCTGCAGTCTAACTTTAACTACATTATCTGCAGTTACTTCAACTAATTCGATGTCTCCGCCGTCTCTCTGCAGCATTGGTCTGATTGTTTCTAATACTTCCTTAACTTTCTGTTCCATTTTTTTATCTCCTTTGTTTTTCTTTTATTATTTACTTACTAGTATATACGGTAATAAATTTGCCTTCTTCAACAATGTCTACGTTAATAGGCTTGGAAGCTTCCCCATTCTCATTAAAGGTAATCTTACCTGATGCACCCGGGAAGTTCTTAATTTCCTTCAGCTGCTTTATAATATCCGCAGGTTCTGTAGAACCTGCAGTTTCAATTGCCTTTATTGCGACCATATAGGCATCAAAAGCAAGAGCTGTTCCGTTTGGAATCGTTGCATCTGCACTGGTCAGTTCACCATATTTTTCTGCAAGCTTCTCATGCAGGTATGTGGTGTCCGCATTTGATTCCTCAAGGTTTTCTGTTGAGTTAATAACATCTGATACAACTGCAACGTGAATATTCGGATACTTCATTGCTATGCTGATTAAATCCTCACTTTGCCATGAATTCGGTCCGATAAAAGTCACATTCTTTGCGTGGTCATTGGCTTCACGGAAAATTTCCTCGGCAGTATTTAATCCGGTAGGCATGAATACAGCCTTTACATCGTTCTTTGCAATAATATCAACATAATGCCCGTAATCCGGAGCGGAAGGATCGATGTAGATAATTTCCTTTACAGAATCGGAGTTTCCTGTCTTACTCTCCATTCTGTTCATGAACTTACCGCACATTTCAGTTGTAGTCTCGTCACCTTTAATTTTAATCAGCATGGCGCTGTCAAGATTAAGTGCGCCTACAATGTAATCTGCTACAGTTCTCCCCTGTGCCGATCCTGTAAAACCTACTCTGAAGTAACAGCTGTTGTTATCCACAATCAGCGGGTTGGTGGATGTGGTTCCAATGGCCGGAATCTTTGCCTCACCCAGAAGGTTGCTGGCTACCAGGGAAACAACATTTCCGTAGCCTCCGAGAACAACCGCAGGTTCTCTTTCGATCAAACCGGCTATTGTTGACTCAGCAACGTCCATGTCACTCTGTGTGTCCACATATACCATTTCTATCTTTTTGCCAAGAACCTCCGGAACAATCTCATTGGCAATTCTGAATCCAATGATTTCCTCTGATCCATAATTTTTGTCGCTTCCTGTCTGCGGTTCTATTATACCAAACTTTATCGTTTCTTCTGTTGTTCCTGCTTCATGGAAAAAATGATGCTTGAAATTATCAAATGTGCTGCAGCTGCACAACATAAACATCAACGCAATCAAAACAGTCAACAGACAAATATTTCTGATTATCTTCATACTTTCACCCTCTGTCTGTACATACGTATACATATATAATTATACTATATTTTAACGGAAAGTAAACCTTTTTGCTGACTACCTCTCTGTATTTGTCTGCACGTATAGATTTATATGCTAACATATTTCAGGTTTGCAGGTCAAGAGCAGCACATGGGTTTTTCGTGCAATTCCAATTAAAATAGAGTATAATATCCTCTGTAACATTTATTCTACATAAAAATCAGGAGGATTATTCTATATATGAAAAGGTTTACAGGCAGTGATAAATATGTGGCCTCCAATGAACTGATGAATGCAGTCAATGTGGCCATTACACTAAAGAAGCCCCTTCTTGTCAAAGGGGAACCGGGCACAGGCAAAACTCAGCTGGCAGAAGCAATTGCCGAGTCCCTTGGCATGAGACTGATTGTCTGGGGAATAAAATCCACGACAAAGGCCCAGGAAGGTCTCTATGTTTACGATACAGTTCAGCGACTTTATGACAGTCAATTCGGCGAAGGCGATGTTTCCGACATCAGGCAGTATATTAAACTGGGAAAACTAGGTGAGGCTTTTTCCTCAGAGGAACAGGTAGTTCTCCTCATCGACGAAATTGATAAGGCAGACCTGGAGTTTCCAAATGACCTGCTATGGGAACTTGATCGTATGGAATTCTACATTAATGAAACAAAGGAAACTATCCGGACCAAACATCGACCAATTGTTATAATCACATCAAATGCAGAAAAGGAACTTCCTGATGCCTTCCTGAGAAGATGCATTTTCCACTATATTGATTTCCCGGATGAGGAGAAAATAGCGGATATTATCCGCGTTCATTTCAGACAGCTTGACAAGAAACTGGTGGACAATGCAATCCGTGCCTTTTATGACATCCGCAGCATGAAACAGATTATGAAAAAGCCTAGTACATCCGAGCTTCTGGACTGGATTCAGGCACTGCAGCTTACCGGAGTAAATGTGGATGAAATAGGGGAAAAAATCCCGTATGTGGGGGTTTTGTTGAAGAAAAACCAGGACATTGATTATATAAAGGCTTATAGAAATGTTTATTAAATTTATGTATGCCCTGCGAGGCGCCGGCCTGAAGGTATCGCTGGACGAATGGCTGGTGCTTATGGAGGCACTGGACGCAGGTCTTGCAGGCAATTCTCTCATGGAGTTTTATTATCTTGCCCGCAACATTCTGGTTAAACGGGAATCTGACTATGATAAGTTTGACATGGGTTTCATGGAGTACTTCAGAAATATTCAGACCATCTCGGACCTTCCTCCTGAATTCATGGAGTGGTTATCTCAGGACGAGCTGGAAAGAGATTTGGCTGACATGCCCGAAGGCCTTAAAAAACACGATTTGAACGAGTTGCTTCAGATGTTTAAGGAAAGGCTCAAGGAGCAGAAGGAGAAACATGACGGCGGAAACTACTGGGTTGGAACCGGCGGAACTTCTCCTTTCGGTCATGGCGGTTATAATCCGCAAGGTGTTCGTGTCGGAGGAGAAGGTCGTCATCAGTCTGCAGTTCAGATTGCCGGAGAGCGTAAGTTCCGTGATTTCAGGCAGGATAATGAGTTGAACATAAGGCAGTTCCAGATGGCCTTCAGAAAGCTGCGCCAGTTTTCGTCCCGAATAGACTCAGCGAAAACAGAGCTTGATATTAATGAGACAATTAAGGCAACAGGTGATAATGCCGGTATGCTTACGCTGGTCTATGAGAAACCACGAAAGAACACAGTTAAACTGCTGCTTCTCATAGATTCCGACGGTTCAATGTGGAGACACACACAGCTTGTAAATCAGTTGTTTCAGGCACTGCACCAGTCTACTCACCTTAAGGATCTGAAGACATATTATTTTCACAACTGTATATATGAGAACCTGTACACTACGCCTGCGTGTCGTCGTGGCGACTGGGTGGAAACGGACTGGGTTCTTGGAAACTATGGCAGTGAGTACAAGGTTATTCTCGTAGGTGACGCATCTATGTCCACTTATGAACTGATGGCCCCGGGAGGAAATATCAACTGGTACGATTACAATGAAGAACCTGGAATTCAATGGCTTGGTAAAATTCAGCGTCACTTTGACAAGTCCATATGGCTTAATCCTATTAAAGAGGAACGTTGGGAATATACGCGGGGATACCGGACAATCCACGAAATCAGAAACGTCTTTCCCATGTTTGAACTGACACTGGACGGACTGGATAAGGGAATAAGCAAGTTGTTATAATTAAGCTGTTATCCTCTGCGCAATGCTTCAACTTCGTCTGCGGTCAGTCTTCTGTACTGGCCCGGTGCCAGTGTTTCATCAAGAACAACCTGACCCATGGAAATTCGTTTAAGGTATTCTACCTTGCTTCCAAATGCCTCAAACATTCTTTTCACCTGGTGGTAACGCCCCTCCTGCAATATCACTTCGTATACGGCTCCGATGCCATCCGGCTTGGCGGCCGTTTCGTCTGATATTCTTCTTATTTTTGCAGGCATGGTCAGCTTCTCATCACCTATGTCAACTCCATCCTCAAAAGCAGACATCTGCTCTGGCTCCAGAGGTTTTGATACGCAGGCGATGTATTTCTTGTCAACGTGCTTGCGCGGAGACAGCAGTTCATGCCCAAGCTGACCGTCGTTTGTAATGAGGAGGAATCCCTCTGTGTCCTTGTCCAGTCTTCCGACGGGAAACAGGTCGCGTGTGATTTCTCCGTCCAGCAGGTCAAGCACAGTGGCACTCAGACCATCTTTCGTGGCACTGACACATCCCTGAGGTTTATTCAGCATAAAGTACCTGAACTTCTCATACTTTACCTGATGTCCGCTGATCCAAACCTCATCATTTTCTAAATCTATCTTCAGCCCGTTGTCTTTTACCGCCTTGCCGTTAACAGTTACGCGGCCTTTTTTTATATATGCTTTCACTTCACTTCTTGTCCCCTCGCCGCACTCTGCCAGCAGACGATCAAGACGCATTTTTTCACCCATAATTTATATTTCCCTGTTTATTTTCCTGTTATTTCGTTAATTATATACCCTGCCGGCTTATAAATCAATTAGGTCAATTAAGTGATCAACCAGGCAGCCGGTGCTGCATTTCGTCTTGTGTATATTTGTGTATATTCATGTTTGTTTTTGTGGTAAAATACTAGACTTTTCCTTTTTTTCAATATATAATCGGCTTAACAGAAATGTCAGGAAAGGAAGATAACAATGAAAAAATCCAAAAAATCAAAGATTATCAGTATAATGCTTGTTGTGGCAATGGTTACTACGATGTTTCTTGGCACATGCAGTATCACCTTTGCAGAAACAAACAGCAGAAGCTTAACAGAAGCTTCAGTAGAATTACATAAGATTTCAGCAGGCCGTATGTCAGCAGCCAGAATCTCTTCACCTGTAGCTGCAGAAATAAACGCAAATACTATTCTGAGTTCTGCATCTGCACCTGCAGAATTTAATGAGTGGGCTCTTGCACCTCAATTGGGCTATGTATTACAGATTAATCCGAAATATTCAGGTCTGTTATATCTGGATGTACAAGTTGCAGGTTCCTACAGCTTACTCATTGGTGAATATGCTGAAGCTGACGGACAAATAGGCTACTGGAAAGATACAGCTTTCAGAGTTTACGGAGGCGGAGAAGGCATATATGGTTCAGTGACAACTGCAACTAAGGGCATTAAGGTAACTGCCGGTGAACCTTGCTACATCTATGTGGAAAACGCAAATACAGTTAATATGGGGCTTAAGATTCGCGGAAACATATATACAACAGGAACCAGAACACTTCCGTCAGGAACTAGCAAATGGACTGTATTTTCCGGAAAGAATGCTTCGGGCAATACTTCAGAAACCTGGTTTAAGGTGACTCCGAAGACTACAGGAACCATGACAGTATCACTGAAGGAATTTGGAAGATCTTCTTCATCAGGCTATGTTACTCTTTACAACTCAAATAAGACTGCTGTGTCAAATAAGGTATATTACTATTCCGGCAACAAATCTAACAGAGTTTATTTCGGCGTGAAGAAAGGAAGCACATATTACCTGAAGGTTACTAACTGTTACGGCAGTTACAGTAACCAGTATAAGCTGGGTATTAATTACTCCGTTACATCGAGAATAGAGCGTGCACTGGGATACAAGAGTAATGCGAAGAAGCTTTCCAGACGTGCAGACGCAACGAACACATTGTTTGTAGCATCTACTTCCGGCAACACAGACTGGTACAAGTTCTATGTTCCTACTAAGAGAACAACAACTTTCAGTATCAACACATCAGGAATTAAATCAGGAACAGTTTATGTTACTGTTTATAAAGGCAGTACTCAGATAGGATCGACACTTCAGTTCGGAGCATCATCCAATGGTGGAAAATACAATATTACCTATGGAACTACAACAGGAAAAGCCAATGCAGGCACATACTACATTAAAGTTGTCAAAGGTACTAAGGCCAGCGGAAAGTATTCGATAAGATACGTACAGTAATACGGTAAAATATTAGCGGTAACAAATTGTGGCTGTCGCATTAGTGGTTCACTAATGCGACAGTCTTCGTTTTTGTGGGGAATTGAGCCTCTCAAGTCTCTCATGACGTTGAATATATATACATGGCATGATTTTTTGAAACTGAAGAAAAAGCCCAAAAAACAGGCACGGAATGAGCAAAAGTGCCTGCCGCGTGCCACAGAAACTGCCTATTACCACAGAAAAAAAGCTCCATGCAATCATTACAATTGCATGAAGCTCCTATTTCATAGATTTATTAGCCGAAGTATCTCTTCAGCAGACCTTCAAATGCAGCGCCGTGTCTTGCTTCGTCCTTAGCCATTTCGTGAACTGTGTCATGAATAGCATCAAGGTTAAGCTGCTTAGCCTTTGCTGCTAATGCTTTCTTTCCTGCACAAGCACCGGCTTCAGCGTCTACTCTCATTTCTAAGTTCTTCTTAGTTGAGTCAGTTAATACTTCACCTAGAAGTTCTGCAAACTTAGCAGCGTGTTCTGCTTCTTCCCATGCAGCCTTTTCCCAGTATAAACCGATTTCAGGATATCCTTCTCTGTGTGCAACTCTTGACATTGCTAAGTACATACCAACTTCTGAACATTCTCCTTCAAAGTTTGCTCTAAGTCCATCGATGATTTCCTGGTCAACGCCCTGTGCTACGCCAACAACATGCTGGTCAGCCCATTCGATTTTTCCTTCTTCCTGTGCAACGAACTTGTCAGCAGGAACCTTACATACAGGACATTTTTCTGGAGCAGCATCTCCTTCATGAACATATCCGCAAACTGTGCATACCCATTTCATAATTATATTCCTCCTTGAATTTAATACTTAAATTTGTATACATACATTTTACCACAACCAGATTGAAAGTAAACATCATTTAGGCATCATTCTGCTATAAATTTTTAGCAGGTTTATAAAACTGACTGGTTCATAAAACCCCTGGCAAACTACTTATATTCCCTGAATCGCCTCCACAAGCTGATCAGCGTTGTTTATCTGATTTACACGACCTCTGAAAGCTGCACTTCCCGGCATACCCTTGATATACCAGCCTACGTGCTTTCGCATTTCTCGAACTGCCGCATACTCACCCTTCAGACTTTTCATCATCTGAAAGTGTTCAATCATCATTGCCTTCTTTTCCTCTATAGTAGGTGGAGCCGGTATTTCCTCACCTTTCCAGCAGGCGGTCAGTTCTCTGAAAATCCACGGATTTCCCAGGGCTCCGCGACCAACCATGACAAAGTCACAGCCGGTTTCGTCCATTATCCTCATGGCAGATGTGCCATCCACCACATCCCCATTTCCTATTACAGGAATACTCACGGCTTCCTTTACCGCTCTGATCTGCGACCAGTCAGCAGAGCCGGTATAGTACTGTTCTCTGGTTCTTCCATGCACAGCAACGGCTGCTGCTCCACCTGCTTCAATGGCCTTGGCAACCTCAACTGCATTAATGCATGTATCATCAAAACCGATTCGGATCTTTGCTGTTACCGGCTTGGAGGTATTCTTAACCATAGCACAAATCAGGTCATAGACTAGATCCACACGCTTCAGCAGTGCTGACCCTTCGCCGTTTTTTACAATCTTAGGGACAGGACAACCCATATTAATGTCCAGTATGGCGTTTTCTCTGCAATCCAGAGTTTTTGCCGTGAAAGCCAGTATGTCAGGCTCACTGCCAAATACCTGAAAGGCTACCGGTTTCTCCTCATCATCCACGTACAGCAACTGGTCAGTCTTCTTGTCTCCGTAAAACAGACCCTTACCACTTACCATTTCTGAATATACTAAAGCCGCCCCCATCCTGCGGCATAGCTTTCGGGTGGGAGCGTCTGTAATTCCTGCAAGTGGAGCTAAGAGAAATGGGTTTTCCAATTGTACATTTCCTATTTTAAGCTCTTTACTCATCTTCTATTTTTCCTTATTAACTTTCTGTGGTTTTCTGTTTTTCTCATAAATCAGTTCCAGGCCTTCTAATGTAAGCATCTTATCCACATAGTCGATGCAGTCGACACCTGTGTCGATTAGAGTTGATAATCCGCCTGTTGCAACAACCGTAACAGGTTTATCAGATCCTGAAATTGCCTGAAGTTCCTTCTTCATTCTGGAGACTACATATTCCACAAGACCCATGTGACCATAAACCAGACCGGACTGCATGCTCTGAATAGTATTCTTGCAGATAGTCAGTCCGGGTTCTTCAAGATCAACTCTTGGAAGCTGAGAAGTTTTCTCAAACAATGCTTCTGATGAAATTTTCAAACCAGGCGCAATAGTTCCACCCAGGTATTCTGCTTTTTCTGTTACTGCACAGAAAGTTGTTGCAGTACCAAAGTCAATAATAATTAAAGGTCCGCCGTATTTATGTAATGCGGCAACTGCATTTACTATTCGGTCCGCGCCTACCTGTTTGGGATTATCATATTTCACTATAAGACCTGTCTTCACGCCGGATTCAACAGTGATTGCGCGTTTGTTGAAATACTTCGTTGACAAGTGCTGTAAAGTAAACAGCATGGAAGGAACAACTGATGAGATAATTACATCTTCAACATCTGCAGTTTTCAGTCCTTCATACTCAAATAACTGATTTACAATCATGCCGTATTCGTCTGCACTCTTACGGACATTGGTTTCCAATCTCCAGTTGGTGATTAACTCTCTGTCTTTAAAAACTCCAAGTACGATGTTACTGTTACCAACGTCAAAAGCTAATAGCATATTCTGTTCTCCATTTATTATTAAAAATTACTTAACGACTCTGTCAAGTCTCTTAAGGGCAAGAGCCATAGTCAATCCCGGTATTACTCTGTTTCCGGTGATTTCTGCACCCAGTATGTCGTTAATTTTTTTAAGACGATACTGAACTGTGTTAGTGTGAATTCCCATAAATTCGGAAGTCTTTCCGCTGTTCATTCCTGCATCTAATACAAAGGTTTCCAGGGTTTCAAGAAGCTGTTTTGCCTTGTTTTCTCCTACTTCCTTCCTGAAAGGTTCCAGCAGATCCATATATGTCTTCTTCATGTAACCACCCTGAACCTGAAGGTTTATGCAGTTTGATACAAGTGCAAGTTCATACTTAGTGAACACTCTCTTATACGGAAATACACTTTCTACGAAAGGCCATGTTTCTCCGATAAGTCGGAATGCATCTCCGGCACCTTCGATTCCGTCTATTCCTGTTGCATGGAAGATTCTTACGCCCTTCTGACCGGCTTTCAGCTTGTCATACAGTCTCAGGCATCTTGCCTTTTCAGGTTCCTCTTCCTCAGAAGCCTTTCCCTTGCCGACTCTCAGAACAATTCCGTAAGTTTCATCGCCTTCATCCAGTCTCATAACAGAAATCTTTTCCTGTTTCTCATACTCATGAATTACGTCGTTTCCATATTTAGTATCAATTCCTTTGGCATGAAATACGCTCAGGATATCGTCACCCTTAATCTGAATCTCATCTCTCAGTGAGTATGCAAGAGATTTATTGTTTCTTATCAGAGCCTTGATAAATTCAGCCTTGACATCTCTTTCAGGTGAATACTTCCACATTCCTATTGCCAGTTCAATTATTTCAGCCAGCTTAGTCATTTCTCCCTGTGAATAATTATCTTCATTGTCCACAAGAAGAAGGAAGCATTTCTCATTATTGATGCTGATTGTTCCCCAGTATGTGATTACGCCGTCAACATCTATAAAAGTATACTTTGTGGAATTCTCAAATTCTCTTGATTTTCCCAGCTTAATTGCATCTGCTACAGTTACAATCTGTCTTGTTTCTACTGTCAGAATAGGATTAAAGTCCTTTGACAGCAAAACCATCTGAAACTCATTGCTGATTGCAGCTTTTCGAATTGCAGTCTCAAAGGTCTTATGTTTCTCAAAGTTAAGCAGATGATATATAGTGTTATTGATCAGTCCGTTTTTAAAACTGTCACCATACAGGAGTTTGTCCATAACCTGCTCGATTGCATCTGAATACTCAACTTTGGTTTCTGCAGGAATCAAAATAATCGGTAAGCCTGCGTCTTGTCCTATCTCATCCAGCTTTCCTTTTGAAAAAGGTGATTTCTTTGCAACATGGAACACGGCCAGTGCACTTGCACCCCTCTGCGCTAATCCTTCAACAACTTGCTTCTGCATGTCGGGATTGTTTTCCATTCCATAAAAGGATGTAAGAACCAACTGTTCCCTTTTACCGCAATGTTCAATGGCAGTTTCTGCATCCTGTGCATCCATAACCGACACAGAGCGAACTCGGTTATCCGTGTTACGTTTCCCCCCAATTAGAATGCCTCCGCTAAAGGCATCCAGGCTTAGACAATCATTCACTGTAATTTTCATAAAAGCACCCTCTATTCTTTATCTAAAGTGTTGTCCTTTTCTAATCCCTCTTTTGCCTCATTTGAAATATTACTGTCATCAACTTCTACAGATTCTTCTGCTTCAGCATCAGTATCTGTATCAGTGTCACCACTTAAATAGTCAGTGTCAAATTTAGCTAATTCTTCAGCTTCCTTAGCTTCTGCCTCTATACGCAGTCTCTCTGATTCTGCAGCTTCTTCCTCGTTAACCTTCTGTTTTGCCGCCTGTTCATTTCTAACCTGCTCAACTAGTGTTTCAGCATCAATCTCTTCGGTGTACAGAGCCTCAAACTGCTTTCCGTCTATAGTTTCCACCTTAAGCAGTGCATTGGCAACATTATCAAGTACAGCGTCATGTTCCTTAAGAATCTTTTCAGCAAGATTATAAGCTTCAGAAACAATTCTTCTGATTTCATCGTCAATTTTCTGAGCAGTAGCTTCTGAATAGTTGCTTCGTGTTGTGAAATCGTTGCCAAGGAATACTTCTCCGTCTCCTCCGTAATTTACATTTCCCAGTTCTTCAGAGAAACCGTAAATTGTAACCATTTCACGTGCAACATTAGTCGCCTGCTTGATATCCCCGGATGCTCCAATTGAAATATCATCCAGTTTCAGGCTTTCAGCTACTCTACCACCCATGCAGGATACGATATAGTTGAACATCTGCTGTTTAGTCTCGAACAGCTTATCGTCCTCAGGCAGGTACATAGTGTATCCGCCGGCTCTTCCTCTTGGAATAATTGTAACTTCATGAACATCAAGATGCTTAGGAAGAGATCTTGCAACAATTGCATGACCTGCCTCGTGGTAAGCCGTAAGCTTTCTGTCCTCTTCAGATACGGTTTTAGATTTCTTTGCAGGACCCATTTCGACCTTTCTGATGGCCTCTTCAATTTCTTCCATACGAATAAATCTTCCGTTTCTTCTGGCCGTTATCAAAGCTGCCTCATTCAGAATATTTTCAATATCTGCAGGTGTGGAGCCCATAGTACGTCTTGCCAGGATTTCCGGTGTAACATCCTCAGCAAGAGGCTTATTCTTGGAATGAACCTTAATGATTGCTTCTCTTCCTTTAACATCAGGAAGACCGATAACAATCTGTCTGTCGAATCTGCCCGGTCGTAACAGTGCAGGGTCTAATACATCAGGTCTGTTTGTTGCAGCCATGATGATGATGCCTGAATTTTCTCCAAATCCGTCCATTTCAACCAGCAGCTGGTTCAGAGTCTGTTCTCTTTCATCATTTCCGCCGCCAAGACCTGCACCTCTCTTACGTCCTACTGCATCGATTTCGTCGATAAAAACGATACAAGGTGCACTCTTCTTTGCCTGTTCAAACAAGTCTCTGACTCTGGATGCACCTACGCCGACAAACATTTCAACGAAGTCGGAACCGCTGATAGTAAAGAACGGAACCCCTGCTTCACCTGCAGTAGCTTTAGATACATAAGTCTTACCTGTTCCCGGTGGCCCTACAAGAAGCACTCCCTTAGGCACTCTTGCGCCAACCTCTTTATATTTTCTGGCATCCTTAAGGAAATCAACAATCTCTGCCAGTTCCTCTTTTTCCTCATCGAGTCCGGCTACGTCGTCAAAGGTGATTTTCTTGCCTTCACCCTTATACACCCTTGCCTTACTCTTTCCGAAGGAAAAGGCCTTACCGTTTCCTCCCTGATTCATCATAATATAGAACAGGAATCCAAGGGCAACAACCATGATCAATGTAGGCAGCAGGCTCATAATCAGCGAACCTGAGCTTGGTTTAGGTGTATCCATATTGATCTTGTGTTCCTTGATCTGTGGGAAAATGTACTCCTCTTCCAGGTAGCTTATTTCAACGATACTGTTTGCATATGCGTAAACGTAGTCGTTATCTCCTATTTTAGCGGTAATTTTATTTTCGTCTATTTCAATTTCCGAAACCTTTTCTTTCTCCAAATAGTTTGTCAGTGTAGAAAACTTTACCTGTTTGTATGTGCCCTTGCCTGCGCCTCCGTAAAAAGCTGCTGCCCCAAGTACAACGGCAAAAATCAGCAGGTAAATGATGATATTCTTTGTAAGTCTTTTCAAAACTTTTCCCCTTTCACCAATATCTAGTATTTTAATATATGTGTAAACACACAGAAAAATAGTCTAACAATTTTATCATGAATCACAAAAACTTTCAATACATATAACTTTTTTTGTGCACTTATCTATCTTGTATTCTCCGCAGAATCTGCCTTTATCATTCCAAGGCATAATCCATAGGACTTCATGACCGATTTTTACCATTTTCATATTGTCTCTTTCGTCCTTGGGAATCTTTCTGTCTATAAAATAATCCTGCAGTTTCTTCCGGCGTCCCTCGCCTAAAGGAAGATAGTCTCCCGGTGCACGAAAACCCGATACAATTCTCGTCTCAAAATCCAGACCGAGAGCTTCACACATCTTTTCGTAGTCAAAAGCCGCTCTGCTGCGTCCATTGGTTTCCGTATTCCCGTTAAACTCTTCAATGTCCATTATTCGTATCTTTAACGCTCTTGCATCCTCTTCGTACGATTCGGCACCTGCCTTTACATCTGTGCGACAGAATTTCACATCACGGTAGACGCGAGTAACATAATAGCCTCTTGGCAAATCTACTCTTGCTGAAGGGCTGTCACTGTTCATTATCCCCTCACAGGCCTCAAAATGTGCAAAGGAAATGTCATCCACCAGTCCCAGTTTTTCTAAAGCCATAGTAACAGTTCGTCTTCTGATTGCTCTATGATAACAACTCAGTTTTTCACCGTCCAGAAGAACATAGTCGTCAGCTTCCTTTTTCATAGTTTCTGCAAAAGCTTTCTCAGCTTCTCCGGCAATATACTCACTGTCTGAACCGGCAGCCTTACCCATTCTGATAAGTGTTTCTCTGATGTTGGGATTGTACAGCTTCTCCAGATAAGGAATCAGCTCCAGCCGGATTTTATTCCTTGTATAGACAGGCTGATTATTGGTGTGGTCTATGCATGGGTTTAATCCCTTTTCTCTGCAGAAGTCCATTACCTCAGCCTTCGTCACGTCAAGTAAGGGTCTTACAATAACAAAACCGTTTTCGTCTGTTCTTTCATAATTTATACCGGAAAGTCCATCAGTGCCCGTTCCCCTCAGTATTCGAAAAAGAATAGTCTCTGCCTGGTCATCTGCATTCTGAGCCACTGCAATTCGAATACATTCCTTTGGAATTCCTCCCGCACACAGTTCCATGGCAACAGCTGAAAAGGATTCATATCGAACTCTTCTTCCCGCTTCCTCTGAAGTAATCCGTTCCTTGTCTGCAATAGCCTGACAGTCCACTACAAAGGTGTGACACCTGACACCTTTATCAGCACACAGTTTTTCCACATACTCCTGGTCACGTTCTGCAGCATTGGGTCTGAATTTGTGATTAATGTGAACAGGGTGAATTGTCAGGTTCATCTCCTGAGCCAGATCCATCAAAACATGAAAAAGGCACACCGAATCAGGCCCACCTGATAGACCCAAAACAATGTGCTGATTATTCTGTATAAGATTGTGTTCCGTAATAGTTTTCATAATCTTTTTCATATCTTTATTATACCACTGCCACAAGAACTGTCAAATCATCCCTCTCTTTTATTCCATATTTTTCTACCGCTTTATTTATTATCAGTTCAGCAATTACCCCCGGATCACTGCTGCCTATCTCCGTAAGACGTTCAATAAGCCAGCCGCATTCTCTGTCATTTCTGTCACAGTCACTTACTCCATCTGAAACCATTACCAGAACATCCCCTCTATCCAGTCTAAAATCAAGATATTCCAGTTCCAAAGCACTGGCTACGCCTACAGGGGGTGCCGGTTTTTTTATTATAGCAACCTTTCCGTTGTGTTTAACAAAGGTAGATGATGCTCCCATCTTGAAAATATGAGCCCTTCTGGTGCTTTTATTGATTACTGTCATATCCAGGCTGGCAAACATTTCTCCGTCATTTTCAGCCATGAGCATTTCGTTTACAGTTTTCAGTGCCAGATCAATGTCGAAGCCCGCCTTAAGTAGTTTTGATAAAGTGGACACCACCATCTGACTCACCGGTGCGGCTGCGTCTCCCTTGCCCATTCCGTCGCTGAGGAGAAGCCCCTGCTTGTTGCCGTCGAAGCTGAAATTCAGTGCACTGTCCCCGGAGACATGTCCCATTGCGTAACCTGCAATGGCCACTTTAATATCTTTGTCGCGGCAGTTTTTTTCTAAATAATTTTCGCCTCGGCTCTCATCAATAAACCGGTCTGTTACTCTTGCCAGAGCCTCAAACTGGCAGGCCATTACCTTCTGATTACCGCCGCCCTCATAGCACATGCGGCTCAGACTTCGGAAAAGTTCTCTCTTTGTTCGCAGGTGCCTCTTCAGGTTGAGCAGTTTTTCGTCTTCTTTTTTCACTTCATCCGGAGAAATTACCCTTTCTATAGTGTGCCAGACTCTCGCCAGAATATCACCCGGCACCGCAGCAAATATGCTCATGCTCACAGCAATGCTGTAGTCAAAGGTTTTGGTTGTAAGCACCACACATCCCAGCAGAATTAGTGCGAGAACATATTTTCTGTATTTTACCTCGAAGGCAGCTACAAGAAACCTGGCAATTATCAAAGCCAGATATATGCTTGTAAAAACTGATGAGCTTGTACCCGTCATGCATCTCCAGAAAACATCGCAAATTGCCGATACAGTGATTGCAAAGGTGAAATCTCTACAATAGGCTGTTACTGCAATGAAAAAGAACCAGATCCCAAAGACCACTGTCTTTTCCCCAATGGCACCGGTCATAGACACAGCAAGAAGTGCCAGTGACATACCTATTTTCTCTCGGGCGTACAATCCGGCTCGTCCACCGGAAGCAGAGGTGCTTTCACCGGGTGCCAGCAGTGCGGCAGCGCTTGCATTTAACACTCTGATATATATGGCCAGTGCAATTATTTCCTGCCCCAGCGCTATCCAGTCCATGCTGCCTGACGACAAGAGATCAAAACGTGCAAGAGAATATCCGCATCGACAAATCACAGTTATTGACGCTGCGATCAGGGTTCTCTGATTTATTGTCAGTTTCTGCTTGTGAAAGAACAGGAAAACCACAGCACAGGAGCCAAGTGCAATAATATCTCCATAAGGTTCTGTTGTTTCCATCTGCACATATGACAGCATTATAGATAGTGCTATAACCGGCAAAGTGTATATGTATATGGTCGAAACAGCCAGCATTACAGTTATAAATCCGATGGCTGCAGGGAAGACACCTCCGAAAAGATTTATTCTTCCAATAAAAAAGGCCACCGTCAGGGTGACCATAACCGTCTTAAAATTAATGCGGTTGCAGACAAATTCCATAGAGAACTCCCCCTTTTATCCTTTAAACAATTATATTCCTGAAAAAGGGGATAGTCTGTCGGAATGTGCTAAGGAATACTGAAAAATCTTTTTGCATTTTCGCAGGTGATTTCAGCCACTTTTTCGTATTCCATTTCCTTCAGTTCAGCAACCTTACGGGCAGTATGCTCCACATAAGGGGCTTTGTTCTTTCGACCTCTGAAAGGCTCTGGGGTCAGGTAAGGTGCATCTGTTTCCACAGTAAGAAATTCAAGGGGAATTTCCGTAACGACTTCCTTGCCTCTGCGGTTATTTTTGTAGGTTACAGGACCGCATATGCCAATTGTTGCTCCAAGCTTTACATACTGTCTGGCGATTTCTCTGCTGCTTGAGAAACAGTGTATCAGAACTCTGCTGTCCGGCAGCATCTCTCCATCCGGCCCCTTTCGTGGAGGAAACCAGCTTTGGCGTTCCTTTGAAAAAGCGCCTTCTTCTTTCAATATTGTCATAGTATCCTCATCTGCCTCGCGACTGTGAATGATAATAGGAAGCTTCAGCTCGTTTGCAAGCTGTATCTGGCGGCGGAACCATTTTTTCTGGTTCTCTCTTTCAGAGAAGTCGTAGTGATAGTCAAGACCTATTTCTCCTATTGCCATTACCTTGTCCTTTGCTGCCAGACCCTTGATTAATGTGAGAATATCCTCATCCATGTCATCTGTATCATGAGGATGAACTCCCACAGCTGCATAGCACCATGAATTTGCCTGTGCATCATTAACTGCCTGCATAGAGCTTGCCAGATCAAAACCGACATCCATTACGTAAGATAAATCAGAAGCCTCGATATCTGCTATCAAGGCTTCTCTTTCTTCAGGTGTAATGGTGTCGTTATTTAAATGCGTATGTGAATCAAATAACATCTGTGACACCTCTTAGTTTACTGCTTCTCCGTCAGGAGCAGTTGTTGTAACGATTTCGCATCTCTTTCCGTTTTCTGCGAACAGAAGCATTCCCTTGGATTCTAATCCTCTAAGCTTTCTAGGCTTCAGGTTTGCAACTACAATTACCTTCTGTCCAACCATTTCTTCAGGGCTGAAGTCTTCTGCAACACCTGAAACAATCTGACGTCTTTCAGTACCCATCTTAACCTGGAATACCAGAAGCTTATCAGCCTTCGGATGCTTTTCGGCCTTTTCGATAAGACCTACTCTGAAGTCTATTTTATCGAAATCGTCGTATTCAATTTCAGGCTTTAACTCAAGAGGAATGTTTTCTTCTTCAGGTTCTTTGCCTGCCTTCTGCATTTCTTCCAGTTCAGCAAGTTCCTTTTCAATATCAAGTCTAGGGAAAATTGCTTCGCCCTTCTTAACCTGTTCCTGATACATCATTTCAAATTCCATTGCATCTTCCCATACAACATCAGCATACCATAAGCCCATCTGCTTCCTGATCTTGTCGGAAGTAGTATGCATGAACGGGTAAATAAGAATTGATACAATTCTCAAAACTTCTGCCAGGTTATGAAGGCAAGTATCTAACTCAGCTTTCTTAGCTTCATCTTTTGCAAGAATCCATGGGCATTTTTCATCAATATATTTATTTGCTCTTCTGATGACAATCCAGATTTCTTCCAGTGCCATGTTGAATGCGAACTTATCCATCTGAGCTTCAACTTTTGGAGCAGCACCAACGGCAATAGCCTTAAGGTCTCTGTCGATATCGTCTTCAGTTGCAGCATCCGGAACGATTCCACCATTGTATTTTTCAATCATGGAAGCTGTTCTTGACAGCAGGTTGCCCAGGTCGTTTGCCAGGTCATAGTTCATTCTCTTAAGCATTACTTCGTTTGTAAACACTCCGTCCTGTCCGAATGTGTACTCTCTTAACAGGAAGTACTTAAGAGCGTCTATTCCGTATCTTTCAATCAGCTTAACAGGGTCAACCACATTACCCTTTGACTTACTCATCTTTCCGCCTTCAAGAAGCAGCCAGCCATGTCCAAGAACCTTCTTAGGCAGAGGAATGTCCAGTGACATAAGCATTGCAGGCCAGATGATTGAGTGGAATCTTACGATTTCCTTTCCTACAAGATGAACGTTTACAGGCCAGTACTTTTCAAACAGCTCAGGCTCATCAGGGTAACCCAGTGCTGTGATATAGTTTGTAAGAGCATCCAGCCATACGTAAATAACATGCTTTTCATCAATAGGTACAGGAATACCCCAGTCAAAAGTAGATCTTTAAATGCAAAGGTCGTCCAGACCCTGTCTGATAAATCCAAGCATTTCATTTCTTCTGCTTTCTGGCTCCAGAAAATCTGTATTTTCCAGAAGGTCAATAAGCTGATCCTCGTACTTGGAAAGCTTGAAGAAATATGCCTCTTCCTTAGCCTTCTGTACCGGTCTGCCGCAGTCCGGGCAGCATCCGTCAACAAGCTGGCTTTCTGTCCAGAAAGATTCACAAGGAGTGCAGTATAAGCCTTCGTACTCTCCCTTATAAATATCTCCCTTTTCATACATCTTGTTGAAGATCGCCTGTACTCTCTGAACGTGTCTGTCTTCAGTAGTTCTGATGAAATCGTCATATGAGATTTCCATAGTTGCCCATAAATCCTTGATTCCTGAAACTACTCCATCAACGTATTCCTGTGGTGATACACCCTTTTCTTCAGCAATTGTCTGAATTTTCTGTCCGTGCTCGTCAGTACCTGTCAGGAATCTTACATCATATCCTGACAGTCTCTTGAATCTTGCCATAGCATCTGCCATTACGGTGCAGTATGTATGACCGATGTGCAAGTTTGAGCTTGGATAGTAGATAGGGGTTGTAATATAGTATGTTCCTTTTTTGTCTGCCATTAGTGCAAATTCTCCCTTCGATTTTTCCCTCAAATATTAATTGTCCAGGTCCTCTTCGGCCCAGTCGTCTGATGACCATTCTTCATCCGGCCATTTTTCGTCAACAAAAATCTTTTTCATTACTCTGTCCAGACCTACAACCAGGGTTGTTCCTGCAACAAAACCCACTCCAAGGATAGCAAGAGCAGCTTTAGCGGCCGCACTGGTTCCTGTATTCTTTGTCTTTCCGCCGGTCTTCTTGGCTTCTTCCAGTCTGTCGTTACTCTTCATCTCTTTAACCTCCTTTTAGTAGCTTCTTGTTTCCATGTAGGAAACAATCAGGTTAGCAGCTTCTTCTTCAGTTATGTAGCTGCTGTTAATTGATAAATTGTAATTGGAGTATTCTCCCCATTTCTGGCAAGTGTGATAATTGTAATAGTTTGCTCTAGCCTTGTCGTATGTCTGAACCACGTTCTTTGCCTTATCCGGATCAATTCCGTATTCATCTATGCTTCTCTTAATTCTGTCTTCTGTTTCCGCATGAATGAATATGTTGGTTACTCCGGGCATTTCTCGCAGAATGTAATCAGCGCATCTTCCTACAATAACACCTTCTCCTGTGGACGCAATCTGATTGATAACATCAACCTGAGTGATGAACAGTTTTTCATTCAGGGAAACATTGTCACCTACGTATCCGTCACCAAAGCTCATTGCAGATGCAAGGCTGTATGAGAAACTGCTCTTTGCTCTCAGTTCTGCTGTTTCAATTATTTCTCTGGATAATCCGCTCTTTTCAACAGCTAAATCGATTATCTCTTTATCATATAGTGGCACACCCAGCTTCTCAGCCAGAATCTTGCCGATTTTTCTTCCTCCGCTGCCGTATTCTCTACTGATTGTTACCAGTTTCTTCATAGTTATTCCTCCTCGGCAAAAATATATTCTTTTAGACTTATATTATACTCCAGAATCTTCGTTTTCGTCAAACTGTGAGTTGTATAAATCTGCATAAAAACCATTTTGTGCAAGGAGTTCTTCGTGATTTCCCTGCTCAATAATATCCCCGTCCTTCATAACAAGAATCAGATCCGCATTTTTAATAGTGGATAGTCTGTGTGCAATAATGAAGCTGGTTCTTCCCTTCATCAGGTTGTCCATTGCTTTCTGTATAAGTTCCTCGGTTCTGGTGTCAACTGAGGAAGTCGCTTCATCCAGTATAAGAACCCTGTTGTCAGCAAGTATAGCTCTTGCTATAGTCAGCAGCTGTTTCTGACCCTGAGATACATTGGAAGCATCCTCATTTAATTCCATGTGGTATCCTTTGGGAAGGGTTTTGATAAAGTGGTCTGCATGAGCAGCCTCAGCGGCACACATAACCTCTTCATCTGTAGCATCCAGACGGCCGTAGCGAATGTTTTCCATTATGCTTCCTTTGTACAGCCATGTGTCCTGAAGTACAATGCCGAAGTAATCACGCAGCTGTCTTCTGTTAAAAGTTCTTATATCATGGCCATCCAGGGTTATCTGACCGCCCTGAACATCGTAGAATCTCATTAGAAGCTTGACTATTGTAGTCTTTCCTGCCCCTGTTGGTCCTACGATTGCAATCTTCTGCCCCGGCTTAATATGAGCACTGAAGTTTTTAATAACAATCTTATCAGGGTCATATCCGAATCTGACATTTTTAAACTCAACAAAACCCTGAGGCTCTTCAAGAACCACAGCATTTTCGATTGTCTGTTCTTCCTCTTCCTCATTGAGAAATTCGAACACTCGCTCTGCAGACGCTGCCATTGACTGAACCTGGTTTGTAACCTGGGCAACCTGCTGAATAGGCTGAGTGAAATTCTTTACATACTGAATGAAAGCCTGGATGTCACCGATTCCGATAGTTCCTCTGATTGCCAGAAGTCCCCCTGAAATAGCAACGCCCGCATATCCCAGATTACCGACAAACATCATAATAGGATGCATCAGTCCGGACATGAACTGAGACTTCCATGCTGACTCGTAAAGTACATCGTTTGTTTCCTCAAAAGATTTAATAGTGCTTTCTTCCTTGTTGAAGGCTTTGATAACCAGATGGCCTCCAAAGGTTTCCTCAACCAGACCGTTAATATGTCCCAGATACTCCTGCTGTGTGCGGAAGTGTTTCTGTGAGAATTTTACCACCATTGACAGAAGTATAACAGACAGAGGCAGTATAACTGCCGCAATCAGTGTCATCAGTGGTGAAATTGAAAGCATCATAATGATTACCCCTACAATAGTGGTAACTGATGTAATTATCTGTGTAATACTCTGATTCAGACCCTGACCCAGGGTATCAATGTCGTTTGTAATTCTTGAAAGAACTTCACCATATGTTCTGCTCTCAAAATATTTCATAGGCATGCGATTGATTTTCTGTGAAATATCCTTACGCATTCTATAGCAGATTTTCTGTGTTATGCCTGACATTATCCATCCCTGAATAAAGATGAAGGCTGAACTGCACAGGTACAGTCCCAGGGTCCATAACAGAATCTTCAGTATTTTTTCGAATTCTATTCCTCCCTGACCCTGAATTTTGTTCATAAGTCCTTCTGCCAGTTCTGTGGTGGCCAGACCCATTACTTTAGGACCGGCTACTGAGAATACAGTGGAAGCCGCTGCAAATACTATGACTACCAGTACTGCAAACTTATATCCACCCATATAATCAATGATATTTTTCAGTGTGCCCCTGAAATTCTTTGCTCTTTCTCCGGGCATCATTTTTCCCATTCCATGTCCACCGCCGGGACGTCTCTTAGGCATTGGCGCATGTTTCTGATTTTCGTTCATTATGCATCCACCTCCCCAAGCATCTTTGAGATTTCCTTCTGAGACAGCTGTGATTCTGCAATCTCCCTGTAAACCTCACAGTTTCTCATCAGTTCTGTATGTGTTCCCATTCCGGCAATCTGTCCTTCATCTAGGACGATAATCTGGTCAGCATGAAGTATAGTACTGATTCTCTGTGCAACTATGATTTCAGTGCTGTTCTTCACATGCTCGGACAGCGCCTTTCTAAGCTTTGCATCAGTTTTCATATCAAGGGCAGAGAAACTGTCGTCGAAGACAAAGATCTTAGGATTCTTTGCAATAGCTCTGGCAATTGCAAGTCTCTGTTTCTGACCTCCGGATACGTTTGAGCCGCCCTGAGAAATATAGTCATCATATTTCTTTTCTTTTTCCTGAATGAAACCATCTGCCTGAGCTATTTCAGCTGCCAGTGTGATTTCTTCGTCGGAGGCATCCTCACGTCCAAAGCGCAGATTAGATGCAATAGTTCCCGAGAACAAAACTCCTTTCTGTGGAACAAATCCAATATTTTCTCTCAGCTGTTTCAGTGTAAGTTTTCTTACATCCACTCCGTCAACTGTTATTTCTCCTTCAGTAACATCATAAAATCTTGGAATCAGGTTCACCAGTGTACTCTTTCCCGAACCGGTACTTCCAATGATTGCAGTCACCTTTCCCGGCTCTGCTGTAAAACTTATGTTGCTTATTACATTACCGTCAGCATCGGGATATTTAAAGGAAACATCTTTGAATTCAACTACCCCTTTAACATCTTCCAGTTCAGTTGTCTGCGGTGCATCAGTCACAGAAGAAGTTGTCCGGATAACTTCTTCGATACGTTCAGCCGCAACGCCTGCTCTTGGAAGCATAATTGACATCATTGTCAGCATTAAAAATGACATTACGATGAGCATTGAATATGTGATAAATGCGGTCATCATTCCAACCTGCAGTGTTCCGTCATCGATTCTGTGTGCAGCAACCCACATGATCAGAACTACCAGACCGTTCATTATCAGTGTCATTCCCGGCATCATAAAAGTCATTACCCTGTTGGTAAACAACTGGGTTTTCATCAGTTTTCTGTTAGCCTCGTCAAAACGTTCTTCCTCCGCCTCTTCTCTTCCGAATGCTCTAATTACAGGCAATCCGGTCAGAATTTCTCTAGAAACCAGGTTCAGTCCGTCAACCAGCGTCTGCATAATCTTAAATTTCGGCATTGCAATGGAAACCAGTAAGAAAACGAATCCCATAATTACAACTACTGCAAGACCGATTACCCAGCCCATGTTTGCCCCTGTTTTCCAGACATTATATATTCCGCCGATTGCGATTATGGGTGCATAAAGAATCATTCTCAGCAGCATTGCCGATACCATCTGAATCTGCTGCACGTCATTTGTATTTCTCGTTATCAGTGAAGCCGTTGAAAACTTATCCATTTCCCCATTAGAAAAGCTTACAACGTTTCTGAAAACTTTATTTCTCAGATTTCTGCCGATGCCTGCTCCGACTCTGGCCGCAAAGAACGCTACCATTACAGATGCCGCCAGCATAATAAATGCAATCCCCAGCATTTTTCCGCCGGCACTCCACAGATAGGCTGTCTGCATTTTGTCTACATCCAGTCCCGCAGCCTCATTGCACTCTGCCGCAAAGGCGACTCCCATAGACATAAGGGTCTCGTCTCCAATAGATTCTGCAGCCTTTTCCATTTCCTCCATGGTCATCATATCTGCTGATGCCTGCTCCAGTTCCGCCTGACTGATATCCCCGTTTTCCAAAGCCTTGCCTATCTGATATGCTGCAACTATGGGCATAAGAAGCTGCTCATCTATCTGTGAGAGTTTTTCCTCGTCGTCTATTTTTAGCCTGTATATTTTTCCTTCCTTGTCATAGATTGACTCCCACAGTTTTCTTTCACTGTCATCCATGAAAGCCTGTGCATTTCGGAATGACTCTTCAGTAATTGCTTCCGGTGCAATATGCTCTATTCCCCTGTCCTGAATTCCCACGTCAATGATTCTGGAGGTGTAGGTCGGTAGTGCCAGATCACAGTATGCCTGTACGCACAAAAGTAATACAATAACTACAACTGTCTTCCAGTAGGGAATCATATTCTTAAGAATTCTTCCCATATTTGTTTTTTTACCCTCCTTTTGAAAAATTTGAATAAATTCTATTATACTTTATTTTTCTTGTTCTTGCAACGAATAGCACAATGTAATATAATATTCGCATATTTTTATTAAAGGAAATTTTGATATTGTAAGGAGATTATATATGGGAGTAAAAGTAGCTAAGTTTGGCGGTTCCTCAGTTGCTGACGGAATCCAGCTTACTAAGATTAAGGATATCATTTTTGCAGATCCCGACAGAAAGTATATTGTAGTTTCTGCACCGGGAAAAAGATTCGACGGTGACAGCAAGATTACTGACCTACTGTACCTGTGCAAGACACATATGGAGCACAATCTTCCATATGAGCAGATTTTCCAGGTTATTGAAGACAGATACGTTGCTGTAGCTTTGAATCTGGGAGTGGAAACTGATCTTCAGGAACATTTCGACAGAATTAAGGAAAACCTGAAGAAAGGCTGCACAGCCGATTACATTGCCAGCAGAGGAGAATACCTTAACGCTGTGCTGATTGCAGACTTCCTTGGTTTTGATTTCGTAGATGCAGAAGGCCTGATTCTGTTCAACAGCAAGGGCAAACTGATGATTTCAGAAACTGACGAAGCACTTAGAGAAGAACTTTCAAAGCACGAACACGCTGTAATTCCAGGCTTCTACGGTACTGATGCCAAGACAGGCAAAATCAGAACATTCTCAAGAGGCGGTTCTGACATTACCGGTTCTCTTGTTGCAAGAGCAGTCAACGCAGACATTTACGAAAACTGGACTGACGTTTCCGGCTTCCTGATGGCTGACCCTAGAATCGTAAAGAACCCTAAGCCTATCCATCACATTTCATACAAGGAGCTTAGAGAATTATCATATATGGGTGCATCAGTTCTTCATGAGGACGCAATTTATCCTGCAAGAATTGCAAACATTCCTATCAATATTAGAAATACAAATGTACCTGAAGACCACGGTACAATCATTACTGCCGAACACGATGTTGCAAACACTAACGTTGTTACAGGTATTGCAGGAAGCAAGGATTTCACAGTTATCGCCATCTACAAGAATATGATGAGCAGCGAACGCGGATTCCTTCGTCGTATCCTTGCAATCCTTGAAGACTTCGACATGACATTAGAGCACATGCCTACAGGCATAGACACCGTCTCCGTTGTAATTTCAAACTCAACTCTTGACGGTAAGCTTGACGATCTTCTTGAAGCCTTCGACAAGCAGCTTTCACCTGACACTATGGAAGTATTCGAGGACATCGCTCTTATCGCTACAGTAGGCTGCGGAATGAGCAGCCGTGCCGGCGTTTCCGCTAAGCTGTTCACAGCCCTTGCAGAAGCAAAGGTTAACATCAGAATGATTGACCAGGGCTCCAGCGAAATGAATATCATCGTCGGTGTACAGAACAAGGACTTCAACAAGGCTATTAAAGCCATCTATGCTGCATTTACTGAAGACGAAGTAAAATAATATGAGTGGCTACGCCACGTTAATGTGACCCGTGAATTAATGTGACCCATGAATCTTTCATGGGTCATTCTTTTTTTCATGGGCGCTTTCATCGGTGCGTAGACCCTTTCAGCTGCACCCTAAAGCCGCGCGCCATGTTTGGTGCAATTTCAAGGGCGAACATGGCGCGACAATCAAGCAAGCGCCATGTTTGATGCTGTTTCAAGGGCGAACATGGCGCCTGAGCCAATCCACGCGCCATGATTGATGCTGTTTCAAGGGCAAACATGGCGCCTGAGCCAATCCACGCGCCATGATTTATCCAATTTCAGAGGCAAACATGGCGTCTGGCCAATCCACGCGCCATGATTTATCCAATTTCAGAGGCAAACATGGCGCCTGAGCCAATCCACGCGCCATGATTTATCCGATTTCAGAGCCAAACATGGCGCGACAGTCAAGCAAGCGCCATGTTTGGCTAATTCTGAAGGCGTTTTGACACGTTTTGGCATGTTTCTATGATAATCGCTAAGACTGACCAAACCGCGTCATATTGATAGCAAAAAAACAAGAATATGGCTAATGAGTATTTTGGCAGATTATTCACATCAGATAACCATATACTCATTGTTTGCTCTCATATATCTGCGCTATCCCCGGAGATCTTACACCCATTTCTTCGTTAATGCTGTCATGTATTTGTGGCAGTACTTCCATAAACTGTATGATCTGCTGAATCTCTGATTCAGAACA
>JAQYNQ010000082.1 GCA_028727785.1 Eubacteriaceae bacterium
CACTTAAGGAAACTGCCATTACTATGGAACAGGTACCTTCTAACCGTGGTTATCCGGGAGACCTTTACAGTGCACTTGCCTCTCGTTATGAAAAGGCTGTAGACATTGAAGGTGCCGGATCTATCACAATTCTTGGTGTTACAACTATGCCGGGAGATGATGTAACTCATCCGGTTCCTGACAACACAGGATATATTACAGAGGGTCAGTATTACCTTAAAAATGGACATATCGAACCGTTCGGATCCCTGTCAAGACTTAAGCAGAATGTTAACGGAGATACCAGAAATGACCACCGTGCGCTAATGGACGGTATGATCAAGCTTTATGCGCAGTATAAAGACTCTCTTGAAAAGAAATCTATGGGATTCCTTATGACAGAGTGGGATGACAAGCTGCTTAAGTTCGGTAAGCTTTTCGAAAGCAAGCTGATGGATCTGAGGGTGAATATTCCTCTGGAGGATGCACTTGATCTTGGCTGGGAAATCCTTGCGGAATGTTTTGAACCTAATGAAACAGGGCTTAAGTCAAGCCTGATCGCTGAGAGATGGCCTGACAAAGAAGCACTGAAGTAAAAGGAGCAGATACAGTGGCTATCAAACTTACCAAAAATGAAGAAAAGGTGCAGAAGGATCGTCTGAAACAGTATCAGCGCTACCTGCCTACACTGCAGCTGAAGAAACAGCAGCTGCAGATGGTAATAATGCAGACAAGAGCTGAACTGGAACAGAAGGAGGCTGAACGTGGTCAGATGATAGGTGACCTGGATGACTGGGTAGCTGTTTTTGCAGAAAATAGTATCTTCGATGAAGATAAAAAACTTGATAACCTGGTTCAACCGGATACGGTCATCAGCAAAAAGGAAAATATTGCCGGAGTTACAGTTCCTAAATTTGTGGAACTTACATTCAAGGAAATTTCCTACGACATCGATGACTATCCTCTTTGGGTTGACACTGCACTCATAAAACTTCGCGAAATCGCACGTCTCGACGCACTGGTATCCACTCTTAGCAAGCAGGAAGAACTTCTGGAGAAAGAGCTGCGCTCTACATCTCAGAGAGTAAACCTGTTTGAAAAGGTTAAGATTCCTGAAGCTAAGGAAAACATCCGAATAATCGGAGTATATCTCGGCGACCAGCAGACTGCAGCGGTAGTTCGCGGAAAAATATCAAAGAAAAAACTTGTGGAGGTTGGACAATGATAGAGAAAATGAAAATGGTCTATGTCGTGTCTTCACTTTCGCAGAAAGAAAATATGCTTAGCGGATTAAAGCAGCTTGGAGTTCTGCATATCGCAGAGAAGAAAAGCGCTGAAGCGAAAGTATCAGAAAAATTTACGAAACTCTCTTCTGTGGCAGGAGCCCTCAGAGAGTACGAACCCTCCAAGAAGGAAGCGAAAAAGCTGGAAAAAGCACCGCTTCTTACAGGAGAGGATTTCGATGCCTTATATGCGAAAGCTCAAGAGACCCTAGAAAGACAGACAGTGCTTTCCCAGGATAAGGCTGCAGCAAAAAATGAAATTGAAAGAATTAAGCCCTGGGGTGATTTTGATCCGGAAGGAGTAAGAGCGCTTAAGGCAAAAGGAATTGATTTTCATTTTTACACAGTGCCGGATGCAGAATATGAACAGATTAAAGAGAGCGAAGACATCTCAATTCTGACTATTGGCACCATAGAAAAAAAGAAGGCAATCGCAGTTCTTGGAACTTTGCCAAAGGAAACCACAGCTGCCGAATTTGCACTTCCTGAAAAGGGAATCGACGAGCTCAACGATAGAATCACAGAATGTGACAGGCAGCTTGAACAGTGCAAAGAAGTTTTGCGAGATGTGGCGAAATATAAAGAAAGCTTTAACAAAGCTATGCTTGAAGCCCAGAATGCTGAGAATTTCTCAGCGGTTGGACAGACCATGCAGAATGATGATGCATTTATCTGGCTCAGCGGATATTTACCTGAGTCATGCATGGAAACATTCCAGAAGGGCGCTTCGGAAAACGGTTGGGCGTATGCCATGGATGACGTGGCAGATGATGATGAGAAAGTTCCTACCAGAGTCAAGTACAACAAGGTATCAGTTCTCATCAAACCGATTTACGATTTGCTTGGAATACTTCCCGGATATAGAGAAGCGGATATTTCTCTATGGTTCTTCCTGTTCTTCACATTATTCTTTGCAATGATCATAGGAGATGCAGGATACGGATGTCTGATTCTGATAGGTACACTTGCCTATGTGATCAAAACTAAAAAGAACAACACAGGAACATTCCTGCTGTTCATTCTGTCAGCAGCCACCATTATCTGGGGTGCGATTACAGGAACATGGTTTGGTCTGGAACAGGCTATGGATGTGCCTTTCCTGAAGGCACTGGTAGTTCCGAACTTCTCAAACTATCCGGAACTTTTCGGAGTTTCTACATCAGATCAGCAGAACATGATTATGAAGTTCTCATTCTCAATTGGAGCTATTCAGATGTCACTTGGAACGCTGATTGCTATAAAGAGAAAAATCTCCGCGAAAAATCTATCTTGGATAGCCGATCTAGGATGGCTGATAGCAGTTTGTGCAATGTATCTGTTAGCATTGTATCTAATTATTGGCGAAAACATTCCTATTAAGCCGGTATTCGGACTTATCGGAGTAGCTTTCGTACTGGTAGTAATATTCGGTGAAATGGGCCCTGGAAAAACATTTGGACAGGGGCTCAAGGCAGGACTTGGCAGTGCATTTACTCAGTTCCTGAATACAATCAGCTGTTTCGGAAACGTAATGAGTTATATCAGACTGTTTGCAGTGGGAATGGCAGGATTAGCTATTTCACAGAGCTTTAACAGCATTGCTGCAAGTCTTGGCGGACCGCTTGTTATTCTGGCCGTTATCATTGTACTTTTCGGACACACATTAAATCTGGTAATGTGCTTCCTCTCAGTAGCGGTACATGGTGTAAGACTTAATGTACTGGAATTCTCAGGTCAGGTAGGACTTGAGTGGTCCGGAATTCCATATGAACCGTTCAAAGAGAATGACAAGATTATTAAATAGTAAAGGAGAAATATTATGAATTTAGCTTTTGTTGGTATGGCAGCAGCTCTTGGAATTTCAGCAGCTGGTTCAGCATATGGTGTTGGATATGCAGGTATGTCAGCAGTAGGAGCATGGAAGAAATGCTATGCAAGTGGCAAGCAGGCTCCATTTATCTTACTTGCATTTGCAGGTGCACCTTTAACACAGACAATCTACGGATTCCTTCTGATGAACTTCATCAGAAACGCAATCGATTCAGTTGATCCCGGTCTTGCACTTGGTGTAGGTCTATTTGCAGGACTTGCAATCGGTCTTTCCGGTCTAAATCAGGGAAGATGTGCAGCAGCAGCCTGCGATGCACTTGCAAGTACAGGAAAAGGTACGGCCAACTACTTCATTGTAGTCGGAATTGCTGAAACAGTAGCTCTATTTGCACTGGTATTCAGTATGCTTGCATTAGGCTAAGTCGAGATTTGACCGTACTCTCGTTGCTGACGAAAACATACAATCAGAGACAGCTCTCCGGGTCTTTGCAGCCTGGGGAGCTTTTTTTAAAGGAGATTAACAGAAATGTAAATCAATGATAGAATAAAAAGGAGATTTGCAGCATACAAATAATCTGATACGAGAGAGGATAATTATGAAATTTTGGAAAATGAACGGAGCCGGAAACGACTTCATTATAGTAAATAACATTGAGGAGAGACTGCCTGTAGAAATCTTCCCTAAAATTGCAGAAACTCTGTGTGAGAGACATATGTCAATTGGAGCTGACGGATTTATGGTGGTAGAAAAGCCGACAGAGGGAACGGATGCAGATTACCGCATGCTTTTCTATAATTCCGATGGCAGCATGGGAGAAATGTGCGGAAACGGTGCCAGATGCATATGTCGCTATGGATATGAAAAGGGTCTGGCGGGAGATATACAGAAGGTAGAAACTACAGCCGGTATAGTTATCGGGGAAAGAATCGACAAGAGACAGTACCGTATCAGGCTTAATGATCCGTGCAATATTCGCATGGATGAGCCTGTGAAGATAGATGATCAGACTTTTCTGTGCTCATATGTGGAGCTGGGTAACCCGGGAATTCCACACTGCGTTATTCCTGTTAAGGATTTGAAGGATTATCCTGAAACTCAGCTTTTTGAACTTGGACGAAAGCTGAGAAATTATGAAGGATATCCAAAGGGTGCCAATGTAAACTTCTGTGAGATAACAGGACCGGATCACGTTTTTGAAAGAACATATGAGAGAGGCGTAGAGGACTTTACATATGCATGCGGGACAGGAACCGGATCCGTTGTGGCTATTCTTACTCTTATGAATAAGGTATCCGGAGAAAATGTAAAAGTGGATATGACAGGCGGAAGACTGATTATAGATGTGGACAGAGAAGGCCGGGAAATAAAAAACCTTTACCTTACGGGTCCTACAAATATTGTGGCCAAAGGAGAAGTAACTGATGAGGATCTTAAAATTTAGCATATGTTAGCCCATGGACTTTACATATAAAAATATTGCTTTTTTTAAATCATAAGGAGGTTTTTTTATAGAGAAGAATCAAATTATGAAAAATTACCGTTTCCTGGCTATTTTGCTGGGAGCAATGGTTCTTGGCTGCATAACAGGCTGGCTTGCACCGGAATTCGGCATGGCAGTCAAGCCTTTAGGAACAGTTTTTATCAATATGATGTTCTGCGTAGTAGTACCTCTTGTATTTGCTTCAATTTCAGGTTCTGTTGCAGGTATGAAGAGCAGAGCACGTGCAGGCAGGATTATGGGCACTACCATAGTAACTTTTGTAATCACAGGGGCAGTTGCTGCCGTAATTATGTTTGTAATTCTGAAAATCTTTCCACCGGTGCTAGCCCCATGGTCGGATCTTCCATCAGAGGAAATAGGCGAATATGCAAGCTTGTCTCAGATGCTGGTTAACTTCTTTACAGCAGACGATTTCGTGGGACTGCTAAGCCGCAAGGCGATGCTTCCCCTAATCGTATTCTCGGTACTGTTTGGTTTTGCTGCAAATCTGGCGGGAGGACCGGCAGGATCTATCGGAAAGTGGCTTAATGACCTTTCAGAGGTAATGCTTAAGTTTGTAAAAATTATCACTTATTATGCACCAGTCGCTTTTTTTGCTATATTCGCAGACCTGGCAGCAAACTACGGAAATGCAATAACAGAGTCATATGCAAGAGCAATGGCTGTATACTATCCACTATGCTTCATCTATATCTTTACTGCATTCCCTCTCTTTGCATGGTTCGGAGGCGGCAGGCACGGTATCAAAACCATGTTCAACCATATTTCACGCCCTGCGATAGTGTCCCTTGGCACCTGTTCATCAGTTGCAACAATTCCTACTAATCTTGAGGTGGCTGAAGATACAGGCATAAACAAAGACATTGCAGAAATGGTAATTCCTCTGGGTGCGACAATGCACATGGATGGGTCATGTTTTTCGTGTGTGCTTAAGATAGTTTTCGTCTGGGGTGTATTCGGTCAGCCGGTTGAATGGTCATCACTCCCTGTTATCGTGCTTGTGGCAGTGCTTTCATCAGTTGGTATGTCAGGCGTTCCCGGAGGAGGTTATATTGGAGAGTACATTATCTGCTCTATTTTCTTTCCTGCACAGATTGAAGTGGCGTTTCCTATTCTTGTTATGATCGGCAATCTGGTAGACCCGCCTGCAACAATGATTAACGCAGCAGGAGACTATGTTGTTTCTTACATTGTATCCAGATTTGTCGATGGAAGAGACTGGCTGGATAAAAAAATTACAGAGAGAGTCAGGGACTGAATCTGACAGAAAATGCTGTGGGGCTGTCGCATTAACGAAAAGTATTCGTTAGGGCGGCGCCCACTTACTCATTTCGTGCTGCTTTCAGGCACACGGCAGGCACTTTTGCTCATTATGTGCTGCTTTCAGGCACGCAGCAGGCACGATTTTTCGAAATCCAAAGAAAGAGCCCGGATTTTGGCTTCGATTTTTCTGAAATTCGCAAAATGGCCCAGCCACAAGCTGTCAAAAAACATAAATATTCGCTGATGTGAATGTTTACACGCATAATTCATCGATCCACCGACTTCGACCTCTGAAATCCCATCTGTTAACGGAAAACCCACATATATTTTACATGTATGGGATGGTATGGGATGGTTATAATATATATT
>JAQYNQ010000083.1 GCA_028727785.1 Eubacteriaceae bacterium
CAGAAGAACTGTTCGGCGGATCAATTCCAAAGAACTACGTACCTGCAGTAGAAAAAGGACTTATTGAAAGTATGCAGAAGGGTCCTCTTGCCGGATGCAAGGTAGTAAATGTTAAGGCAGTTCTTTATGATGGATCATACCATGATGTAGACTCAAATGAAGTATCATTCAAGATTGCAGCATCACTTGCATTCAAGAAAGGTATTGTAGAAGCACAGCCTTGTCTGCTTGAACCATATATGAGAATGAATATTTACGTTCCGGATGATTACATGGGAGACGTAATGGGTGATATGAACAAGAGAAGAGGTAAGATTTTAGGTATGGAACCTCAGCTTCACGGTGGACAGAAACTGATTGCAGTTGCTCCTCAGGCTGAACTGTTCGATTACTCTTTAGGTCTTCGTTCAATGACTCAGGGAAGAGGAAGATTCGATCTTGCTTTTGAGAAGTACGTAGAAGTTCCAAAAGCAATCGCTGAAAAGATTATGGCTGACTATCAGGCAAGCCTGGACAAATAATCAAATAAATAAAAGATAAGATTGTAAAGTTAAATTAAGGAGCTGTCGCGTTAGCGTTTCGTTAATGCGACAGCTCCTTTCATGTGTGCCAGGCATGACAAACTGAAGCCCAAAAGGTAAACGTAACGTCAAGACAGTAAATCTGGATGTTGTGCGATGAAAGAATTGTGTCTTACCCTGGGAGGCCATAAGTACGTGCGATAAAAAGCTCATATCAAGGAGTCCGCTGAGACCATAGTATCCCGAAGCACCAATGAGAGAAGGGTCTAATGTCAATTCTGACCACAGCAATGATTTCCGCCCTCCCGGTTTATGATATGAGCATCTAAAAAACCAGCTGGAATTATCCAGCTGGACAAATTATTTTAATTATATATATTTGATGTAAAAACTAGCCTAGAGTACTGTTTACATCCAGGGCTTCAAGAAGCTTGATATCCTGATGGCGTTCCATGTAGTAATTCAGTGTGAACTGGTTTGCGAACAGGATAAGCGGTCTCTGAAAGTGGTCGTATACCAGCATGCTTCTGGAATCCAGTGTGCGTTTTACTGCTTCCAGGTCGTCATTTCCAACCCATCTTGCTACGCTGAAATCCAGGTAATCCATTCTGATATCTGAATTGTATTCATTCTTCAATCTGTATTCGAATACTTCAAACTGCAGCTGACCAACTGCACCGATTACAACTTCGTTGTATTCGTTTTTGTAGACCTGAATAGCTCCTTCCTGAGCCAGCTGATCTACGCCTTTCTGGAAGTGCTTTGCTTTCATTGTGTTTTTTGGAGTTACACGGCAGAATAGTTCAGGCGGGAATGTTGGCAGAGGTTCAAAGAACAGCGGCTGCTTGCTTGTAGTCAGTGTATCACCGATCTGATAATTACCTGTATCGTAGATACCGATAATATCCCCGGCAATTGCTGTTTCAACGTTTTCTCTTGCATTGGCCATAAGCTCTGTAGCCTGAGCTATCTTCATCTGTTTGCCTGTTCTGGAAAGTGTAACTGTCATTCCTCGCTGGAAGGTACCGGAACAGATTCTGAAAAATGCAAGTCTGTCTCTGTGAGCAGGGTTCATATTTGCTTGAATCTTAAAGATGAATCCGCTGAATTCTTCGTCTGTAGGGTTAACAAAACCGTCAGTGGTCTTTCTGGGTCCAGGTGCAGGTGACATATCAAGGAAGTGTTCCAGGAACGCTGTAACACCGAAGTCAGCAAGAGCTGAACCAAAGAATACAGGTGAAAGCTTGCCGTGAGAAATTGCATCCATATCAAATTCGTTGCCTGCTCCCTGAATAAGCTCAATTTCATCCCTGAGAGTTGAGAGGTTGTAACCTGCAATAATATCTTCAAGTTCCGGTCCGAAAACGCCATCGTCTGAAAGTATAATTGTTTCTGAAGGTTCACCGGCTTTGTAAAGTATTACTTCGTTCTTTAACAGATCGTATACGCCCTGGAAATTCATTCCGCTTCCGATAGGCCAGGTAACAGGAACTGAAGGCAGTCCTAGAACGTTTTCAAGTTCTTCTACAAGTTCGAAAGCGTCCTTTGTCTCTCTATCTAATTTGTTGATAAATGTAAAAACAGGAATTCCGCGCATACTGCAGACTGCGAAAAGTTTTCTGGTCTGTGCTTCTATACCCTTTGCTCCGTCAATTACCATTACGGCACTGTCAACAGATGTAAGGATTCTGTATGTGTCCTCTCCAAAGTCGTTATGACCCGGAGTATCCATAATTGAGATTACTTTGTCGTTATATTCAAACTGCATTACAGAGGAAGTAACTGAGATTCCTCTCTGCTTTTCAATTTCCATCCAGTCAGAAGTAGCGAACTTGGCATTTCTTCTTGCTTTTACTGTACCTGCTTCTCTGATTGCACCTCCGTGCAAAAGCAGTTTTTCAGTCAACGTGGTTTTACCTGCGTCCGGATGGGAAATGATTCCAAATATTCTTCTCGAATTTATTTTATCAGTGTTTGACATAGAAATTCCTTTCATATATAAACTGTGCAATATTAACTGTGATAATACACCTACGGCAGAATATTTTATACCAAGAACGAAGAAAATGCAATAAACTTCTGTAATTCGGCCCGCAGAGTTTTTCTCATAGACATCCCGTGAAAACTCTGTTATACTCTAAAAAAAGAACAAGTGTTTGAGAGGGAATGTGATGGCGAAGAAGTCTAAGACAGTTTTTGTATGCCAGGAATGTGGGTATGAGACTCCACGGTGGCAGGGACAGTGCATATGCGGTGCATGGAATACATTTGTAGAGGAAAAGGTGATAGATGCAACAGAGAACGACACTCGACGCAGGGCATCTTCTGCCGGTGCCAAACCATCGAGACTTAAGGATGTAGGCTCGGCGGATTATGAAAGAATAGATACAGGCATCAGCGAACTTAACAGAGTTTTAGGAGGCGGGCTGGTTAAAGGGTCCCTGATATTGATTTCAGGAGAACCCGGCATAGGCAAATCGACCATTATTATTCAGGCAGCAGCCAACCTTGCGAAAACTCTGGGGAAGGTACTGTATGTATCCGGGGAAGAGTCTGAAGAACAGGTAAAAATGCGTGCAGACAGAGTGTGCGGAAGTGTGGACGAAAACCTGTATATTTTATCGGAAACAAATATGGAGAACATTGTAAACGCCTGTGACAATCTGGAACCGAAGTTTCTGATTATCGATTCTATTCAGACTATGTATACCCAGACATTGGATTCTGTGGCAGGAAGTGTTTCTCAGGTTCGAGATATAGGAAATCAGCTTATGAAGCTTGGGAAAACAAGAAATATTCCTGTATTCATCGTAGCACACGTTACAAAGAATGGTGAACTTGCAGGGCCTAAGATTGTGGAGCATCTGGTAGATTGTGTTCTCAGCTTTACAGGGGAAAGAGAACAAGATTTAAGAATACTGAGAGCATATAAGAACAGATTTGGAACCACAAGTGAGATTGGTGCTTTTCAGATGTGTGAAGAAGGGCTAAAGGGAATACAGAACCTGTCAGAAACATTTCTGGAAAGTGGGACTGCTAACACTGAAGGCTCTATTATTACGGCAGTATATGAAGGAAGCAGACCTGTTTTTTTTGAAATTCAGGCACTGACAGCACCTGCAAATGCAGGTTTTGCAAGGAGAACTGCAGTAGGGATTGACAATCAGAGGTTGAACATGATTCTTGCGGTTCTTGAGAAAAAAGTTGGTATTACAATGATAAATCAGGATGTCTATGTAAATGTTGTAGGCGGGATGAAGCCTGATTCCACATCAGTAGATCTGGGGGTTTTCCTGGCAGTATACTCATCGATAAGAGGAATAGTCAGTCCAAGAAGAACCATTGCCATTGGGGAGGTTGGCCTGACAGGAGAACTTAGAAGTATCCGCAATGTAGAAAAAATCGTAGCCGAGGCTGATCGCCTTGGCTACGAACAGATAATTATGCCTGAGAAAAGTGCCGGAAAGCTGGATAAAGCACTGCAGAACAACAGATGCAGAATCGCACCGGTCAGGAACATATATGAAGCAATAGATGCTTTTAAGGGTGAGTAGCTGAGTTTTTGTTCTTAACAACATTCATTTCGAACCAGAATGTTGTGCCCTTACCCAGTTTGCTGGTTACTCCATACTGGGATTTATGCAATATCAGGATTTCCTTTACAATGGAAAGCCCTAAACCACTGCCTTCAACAGGGCGAACCATATTGGAACTTGATTTGTAGTAACGTTCCCATACGTGATCGATTTCATCAGGGGCAATGCCGGAACCGTTGTCCCTGACTTCACATCTGACCTTTTTGCCGTTACGTTTAATGTTTACAATAATTGTTTTGTCCTCGCCACAGAATTTGAAGGCATTACCTACCAGATTTGCAATAACCTGCTTAATTTTTGACTCATCGCCGTAGACCGTCAAAGATTCATTGCAGTTGAACACCAGATTGTATCCTTCCTGCTGGCAGCGTATTTCGTAGGAAGCCAGTATAGACTCTGCAGCCTGCTTTATATCGAAATAGGTTTTTTCTAAGATGATAGTTTTGTTCTGCATATGACGCAGATTCAAAAGATCAGTTACCAAAGTGTTAAGCCTGTCAGTCTCGTCTATGATTACGCCTAAATGAGCATCCCTTTTTTCCGGAATATTGCCCGACAGATCACGAATCATTTCCGCGTATGACTTGATCATAGTCAGCGGGGTACGAAGATCGTGAGAAACATTAGCTATTAGATCTCGCTGATACATCTCAGTTCGCTCCAGCTCATGAGAAGCATGAGTTAAAGTGTCAGCCAGCTCATTGATTTCCGTATAGTCACTTTTTGCAAACTGCACTCCATAGTTACCTTTACCCATTTCAGCAGCGGCTCTTGTGATTGACTTTAACGGTCTGGATATTCTCTTTGAAAAATATAACGCAATTACAAACGACAGGATTAATGCAATTAATGCCGCATAAAAATACTGACTGTTAATGATAGAAACCGTCGTTCTGGCAGGGTGCAGCGGCGTCAGGATATAGAGAACGTAGCTGGAAGGTCCCCAGCAGTTAAGGGACTGAGCACCGATTGAATCGGCAACATCAGGTGCTACAAGATTCTTTTCCAGAAAACAGGCGTAGGAAAAGACCATGTCATCTGATGATTTTGAATCCTGAGTTGTTGATGTTCCGGACACATATCTCTTTGAACCATCAGCAAGCATCTCACGCAATTTCTGTATTTGTGTGCCGTATCTGGGGAAAATAAGGCTGTCACTATATGGAGCAACTACTGTCTCACCGGACAGTGTTTCTATTCGCATGTAGATATCATCATTTGTTTCTGCCAATACATCCATGGTTTTTATCAGCTTTTGCAGACTGTTATGATTTCGATCATAGGTGTCAACAATCTGATTTGCAATTTTCGTTGTTTCAGCCTGCTTCATCTGTGAGAAATAGTAGTTGAGAAACAGTCCCTGAAGCGCATATAGAAAAAGTATAATAATCATGGAGAAAAGGAAGAAATAAGCCCACAGCTTAAACCTTATACTTTTAAATCTGCCCTTAGTCTTCACATTCAAACTTATAACCTACCCCTCTGAGTGTAACAATGTAATCCCTGTATGGTCCGAGATTATTTCTTAAGTTTTTGATGTGCGTATCGATAGTTCTGTCATCTCCAAGGAAATCAAAACCCCAGATGTCAGAAAGAAGCTTTTCTCTTGAAAGAGCAATATTCTTGTTCTTTATCAAGTAGAAAAGAAGCTCGTATTCTTTTGGTGTCAGTTCGGTTCTTACCCCGTCAACAGTGACTGTTCTTGCCGGGATGTTGATTTCCAGTCCTCCGAACTTAAGAATATCGTTGTTTTCCTTATGACCGGCATTTCGGCGGGTAAGAATTGCGTTAATACGAGCCATCAGCTCTTTTGGGCTGAATGGCTTTACAATGTAGTCATCTATTCCGAGCTCAAAACCGAAAAGCTTATCATATTCTTCACCTCGAGCGGAAAGCATAATGATAGGAACATCCTGTATTTTCTTGATTTCCTTGCAGGCGGAGAAACCGTCCAGCTTTGGCATCATAATATCTAAAACTACAAGATCATAGGTATTAAGTTTGCAGAGACCTACTGCACTCATCCCATTGTCGGATTCTTCTACTTCGTATCCGTTAAACTCTGCATATTCTCTGATAACTTCTCTGATTTTCGGTTCATCATCAACAATTAACAATTTGTACATATAATTTGTCTCCCCCATCATGTTATCTTCACAGTTATATTGTAGTATCTATATGTGTTGTTTGTATGAATTTACAGTATAATATTTTATCACAAAAAAACCCTGGATTAAAGTAATTTCATACCTTTACGTGACTTGACGAAGTCATTTTATTGAATTATACTTATAGAATGATGATAAAGTGGGGGATTTTATAATGTTTTCGAACGGTGATAAGATTTTGTATCCGATGCACGGTGCCGGGATTATCGCAGCAACCTGCGAAAAAGCTATTTTGGGCGAAACCAAGAAGTACTTTGTCCTTAAGATGCCTTTTGGTGACATGAAAATCATGATTCCTGTAGACAGATGTCATGACATCGGAATCAGGCCAATAATTTCCAAGAATGACATTGCACCTGTTTTTGAGGTGCTCAGAGGTGAGAGTACTGAAATGCCTGCCAACTGGAACAGAAGACAGAGAGAGAATGCAGAGAAGCTTAAGAGCGGAAACATTCTGGATGTCGCTGAAGTTGTGCGAAATCTTATAAGAACCGATCGTGCGAAACCATTATCAGCAGGTGAGAAGAAAATCCTATCTAATGCAAGACAGATCCTGGAAAGTGAGCTGGTTCTGTCCAGTGAGCTTGATCCGGAAGAAGTACACCGTTTAGTAGAGGCGTCAGTTTAATTATCCCTTGAAATACGGCTGCTTAGAATCATCATTCATATTTAGGGGAGAAAGGAGGAGATTAACATGTTAAAAAAACTTGTAAGAGCACTGTTTACCTGTCTGGGATTTTTTGTAGGCTATGGAGTGTATAAAGTTTTGGAATTCATAGCAGAGAAAAGCGGCAAAGAGCTGACCGCTGTCCTGGGACCATGGGGCAATTTAGGGCTGGCCGTTGTATTAGCTATTATTTTTGGAATTATATTTTTTAGATTACTACCGGTAATCAGCAGACAGGGAAAGAAAGTTGCCGACGACATCGATAATGACTTAAGGGGGGTTTCTGCTAATGAGCTGATAAGCGGAATTACGGGACTGATAGTCGGATTGCTTATTGCATTGCTGATTTCACAGATTTATGCGGCAATAAAGAATCCGTATATTTACACTTTCGCAACGGTTTTGACCTATCTGCTGCTGGGATATCTGGGAGTTGTTGTTGCCACAAGAAAGGGCAAAGAGATTATCGGACTGATGACTGCGGGAAGAAGATTCTCTGTACCACAGGAAGCCGGTCATATAATAAAAAATAAGAAAAAAAGTGATTCAATCCCTAAAATTCTTGATACCAGCGTGATTATCGACGGAAGAATTTCAGAAATTCTGAGAACAGGATTCCTGGAAGGTCCTATCGTAATACCTGAATTCGTTCTTGTTGAGTTGAGACATATTGCGGATTCTTCCGATTCACTGAAACGCATCAGAGGAAGACGCGGTCTGGACATTCTGAAGAAGATGCAGGATGATTACGGACTTGAAATCTATAACACTGACAACGAGAAAGCTTTAAAAGAAATACCTGAAGTAGATGTTAAACTTCTAAAGCTTGCTCAGCTTATGAACGGCAAAGTTGTTACAAATGATTTTAATCTTAACAAGGTTGCCGCAATAAACGGCGTCAGCGTTCTAAATATCAATGAGCTTGCAAATACTCTCAAGCCTGTAGTTATTCCGGGAGAGGAAATGACTGTCAGCCTTGTAAAACAGGGTAAAGATGACAATCAGGCAGTTGCATACCTTGACGATGGAACAATGATTGTTGTAGAGGATGGCCGCCGAATGATCGGCAAGACTACAGACATCAGAGTGACAAGCGTTCTGCAGACATCTGCAGGAAGAATGATTTTCGGAAGACTTAAGATAAATTAGGAAGATGATTGAGAATAAAAGAGTATATACAGTTATCAGTGCGGCGGGTTCAGGAAGAAGAATGGGCGCGCCAATACCTAAGCAGTTTATAGTGAACAGAGGGAGAACCATTCTGGAGCAGACAGTTGAAAGGTTTGCCGGCAATAATATGGTCGATAAAGTGATTCTCGTAGTATCAGGCTCGTGGCGTGAATACTGCGAGAAGCTTTTTGCGTTTTCCGGGTATAAAGAAAAGCTTATCTTTACCGAGGGAGGAGCAGAGCGTCAGGATTCTGTTTATCAGGCACTCATTGCCATTGAAAAAGACGGTGCAGATGCGGACGACCTGGTTTTGATACATGACGGAGTAAGACCATATGCGAGTGAGGTGCTGATTGAAACTGTATGCAGAAAAACCCTGGAGGCAGGGGCCGTTGTTCCGGCTGTGTCTCCAAAGGATACTATAAGGCACGAGACTGAAGGCACTCTTGACCGCAGTATGCTGTGGTGCGTTCAGACACCTCAGGGATTCAGGAAAGGTTTGATTATGATGGCCTTTCAGAAAGCTTTTGAGGATGGATTCTATGGAACAGACGATGCAGGCCTGGTGGAATATCTGGGAGAAAAAGTTGCCATTGTGCCGGGAGAATCCACAAATATAAAGATTACTACGCCGGAGGATTTGACTGTGGAAAACAGAATAGGAACTGGGTTTGATGTACACCAGCTGGTAGAAGGCAGAAAACTGATTCTTGGAGGAGTGGAAATCCCTTATGAAAAGGGATTGCTGGGCCATTCAGATGCAGATGTGCTTGTGCACGCTTTGATGGATGCAATGCTGGGTGCTGCTGCACTTGGCGATATTGGAAAACTGTTCCCTGACAACGATGACCGTTTCAAGGGGATATCCAGCATGAAGCTGCTTGAGGAGGTTGGACGTGTCCTTAAAGAAAAGGGCTATACTCTGGGCAATGCGGATGTTACTGTGATTTGCCAGAGACCGAAGCTGGCAGGGTATATTGATGAGATGAGAAGAGGCATAGCTCAGGTTCTGGATGTGGAAACGGACCGAATCAGCATCAAAGCCACCACAACTGAAAAACTTGGCTTTACCGGCAGAGGTGAAGGAATTGCTGCAGAAGCAGTTTGTATATTGACTAAATAATTTAAAAGGAGATTTTGCATAAATGAGATTATCTAAGATGCACATTAAAACGCTGAGAGAAGTACCAAATGAAGCGGAGATTCCCAGCCATATTTTACTTCTGAGAACAGGCATGATCAGAAAACTGGTATCGGGAGTATATGGCTTCATGCCGTTAGGCTGGAGATCAGTGAGAAAAATCGAAGACATTATCAGACAGGAAATGGATGGAAGCGGAGCACAGGAAATTCACATGTCTGCAGTTCAGCCTGCTGAGCTTTGGGAGGAATCCGGCAGATGGTTTGCATACGGTCCTGAGCTTTGGAGACTTAAGGACAGAAACGGCAGAGATTTCTGCCTTGGGCCTACACATGAAGAAATATTCACTGACATTGTCAGAAACGATGTTTCCTCATACAGACAGTTACCTATGAACCTGTATCAGATTCAGACTAAGTACAGAGATGAGGCAAGACCTAGATTCGGCCTTATGAGAAGCAGAGAATTCATCATGAAGGACGCATATTCATTTGACAGAGATTATGCCGGCCTGGATGAGAGCTACAGAACAATGTATGATGCATATGACAGAATTTTCAAGAGATGCGGACTTGAATGCAGACCTGTAGAAGCAGATACAGGTGCTATCGGAGGAAGCAATTCTCATGAGTTCACTGCAATCTCAGAAGTTGGGGAAAGTGAAATCGCTTACTGCGAAAGCTGTTCCATGGCTGCAACAACAGAAAGGGCTGAATGCGTGGATGCTCAGCCTCAGACAGATGTGGCAGAGCTTCCAATGGAAATTGTTAATACTCCGGGAACTAAGACAATTGAGGAAGTTGCCGGCTTCCTTAACCTGGACAAGACTCAGACTATTAAGGCTCTGCTATTTGTTACTTATGACAATGAAGGAAAAGAAAACGGATATGTTGCCGCATTCGTAAGAGGTGACAGAGAACTTAACATGATTAAGCTTGTAAATGCTTTAAATATTCCGGAACACTCAATTGAATTTGCTGATGAGGCAAAGATGGGTGCTGTTACAGGATGCGTTGGCGGATTTACAGGTCCTTGCGGACTTCACGACTGCACAATTGTTGTGGATAGTGAGCTTCCCGGCTTAAAGAATCTGTGTGCAGGTGCGAACAGAGAAGATTATCACGCAATAAACGTAAACTACGGAAGAGACTATACTGCTGATATCATTACAGACCTTAAAGTTCTTCAGGAGGGAGACCCATGTCCTGTTTGCGGAGCTCCTGTAAAGCACGCAAGAGGAATCGAGGTTGGACAGGTATTCAAACTTGGTACTAAATACTCCGAATCAATGGGAGCGACTTATAAGGATGAGAACCAGAAGGATCAGCCTATCGTTATGGGATGCTATGGAATCGGCGTTACAAGAACGCTGGCAGCCGTAGTTGAACAGCACCATGACGAAAACGGAATCATCTGGCCCATGTCAGTTGCTCCATATCATGTAATTATTACATTGGTTAAACCTGATGATGAGGAACAGGCAAAGGTTGCAGAACAAATCTATGCTGAACTTCTGAAGGCAGGAGTAGAAGTACTTCTTGACGACAGAAAGGAAAGGCCGGGAGTTAAGTTTAAGGATGCTGACCTTCTTGGAATTCCTGTAAGAATTACAGTAGGAAAGCTTGCAGGAGAAGGGAAGGTTGAATATAAGCTTAGAAGAGAAGCTGAAAAACAGGAAATTACAGTTGAAGAGGCAATTGCTAAAGCAATCGAAATTGTTTATCAGGAGAAGTAATGGAACAAGCGATAAACCTGGCAAAAGATATTGATTTTGACCTGTTTATGACCATAATGGAGTGGATTGGGACTGTAGCCTTTGCTGTGTCAGGGGCTGTAGTTGCTATCAGACATGATCTGGATTATTACGGTATCTGCTTTCTGGCTATTATTACAGCTGTGGGAGGAGGAATTGTAAGAGACGTTCTTGTAAACAGAAACCTTCCTGCAAGTCTGGCCAATCCGACTTATGCTATAGCCAGCATAGTCACTGCTGCCGTGGTTATATTTTCGTACAAGAAAATACAGAAAATAGGTCATCTTGTATCAATTGCCGATGCTATTGGACTTGCGGCATTTACTGCTGTAGGATGCAGAGTTGCTGTTGTTACACAGCACCCTAAGATGTTTGTAATAATAACAATGGGTGTACTGACAGGAACTTTTGGCGGGGTTTTAAGAGATGTTTTTGTTCAGGAAGTGCCATACTGCTTCAGAAGAGAAGTATATGCTGTAGCCTCGATAATCGGTGCTATAGCCTTCTACTTGTCTTATCATCTGTCATACGACTTTGCAGGGCTGACCATAGCAATACTGACAGCCTTTGCTGTTACACTTGCAGTGAGGTTGTATGCAATATTTAAAAATTTACATTTGGGGAAAGTAAAACAACATGACCGATAAGTTGAAGAAAATAGGGGAGAACATGTATCTGCAGCTCTTTCTTTCATTTTTTAAACTTGGCCTGTTTACCATAGGCGGAGGTATGGCTATGATTCCGCTTATTCAAGGCATAGTTGTTGATGAAAAACACTGGATGACAGAGGAAGAAGCAGTGGACTGCATAGCAGTAAGCCAGGGTCTCCCGGGTGTAATTGCAATCAATATGGCCACATACGTGGGTCATCAGAAAAAAGGTGTTCTTGGAGCCGTGACTGCCACAGTGGGAGTTATACTTCCAAGCTTTGTCATAATAATAATGATAGTAAAGATTCTTTCAGGAATCGGTGATAATCAGTATGTTAACGGTGCCCTTGTAGGCATCAAAGCAGCTGCAACTGGACTGATATTGTTTTCCGCATACAAGCTTGGAAAACAGGTTTTGAAAGGCTGGTTTCAGGTAGTTCTTGCAGTGGCGGCATTTGTGGCAGTTATACTGCTGGATGCAAACGCTGTATGGCCTATTATAGGCGGAATTATTTTGGGACTGATTTACACCGGGTTTAAGCGAAAGAAAGAAAATGGAGGTGAAGAGGGTTGATCTATATCAAACTTTTTCTCTCCTTCGCAAAGATCGGTATATTTGGTTTTGGTGGGGGCATGGCTATGCTGCCCATGATATACCAGAGTGCACAGCAGATGGGTGGAGTTTCAGCAGATGAATTTTCCAATCTTGTAGGCATCTCTCAGGTTACTCCGGGTCCTATTGCAGTGAACGCTGCAACTTATGTAGGCTTCGTAACTGCCGGATACGGAGGGGCAATTGCTGCCACAATGGGCGTTGCAGTCCCATCCTTTATTCTGGTTTCTCTTGCATGTTATTTCATTAATAAATTTAAAGAAAGTACTGTTATAAAAGGTGCTTTTGTTGGTATAAGACCAGTGACGGTGGGATTAATTGCCGCCGCCGTTATCTACATGGGACAGAGCGTATTTGCAAGTGTCAGCCTTGTTCCTGTACTGATTTTATTGGCAACTCTGGTTGCAATAGGAAAATTAAAGGTAAGCCCGATTGCTATTGTAATCGGGGCCGGAGTAATAGGAGCGTTTTTATGTGGGTAGGTGGAGTTCGAGTCATTGTAGTTGATGACGAGAAGAAAATATTAATGGTAAGACAGCACCATGAAGAACGAGACATCTGGATGGTTCCGGGCGGAGGAATCGAAGAAGGAGAAAATTCAATCCAGGCGTCAATCAGAGAAGTAAAAGAGGAAACCGGCTTAGATATAACTATTACCGGAATGGCCTGGCATATGGAAGAGGTTTCCCAGGCCAGAGGCCAGAGATTTGTAAACTATATGGTTGGAAAAGTCAATGGCGGGCAGCTTAAACTTGGAAAGGACCCTGAACTTGATGATGACAAACAGGTTCTCAGAGAGGTGGCATTTATGAGCAAAGAGGAAATTGATAGACTGGACAATGTGTTCCCTGATTTCTTCAGAAATGAAATATGGGATATTCTGGATGAAGAGCCAAATGGAATGACATATTATAAATTACGATAGGAGAGATTTAAATGAAAAAAGTAACAATTGAAATGGAAAACGGCGGTGTAATGAAAGGCGAACTTTATGAAGATATTGCACCAATTACAGTAGAAAACTTTGAAAAACTTGCAAACGAAGGATTTTATGATGGGCTGACATTCCACAGAGTAATTCCCGGATTTATGATTCAGGGAGGCTGCCCTAACGGAAACGGAACCGGTGGCCCAGGATATGAAATCAAGGGTGAATTCACAATGAACGGATGGAAGAACGATCTGAAGCACACTACAGGTGTTCTTTCAATGGCAAGAACTATGATGCCAAACACTGCAGGCTCACAGTTCTTCATCATGGTAGCAGATGCTCCTCATCTTGATGGACAGTATGCATCCTTCGGAAAGATTACAGAGGGCATGGAAGTTGCTCAGGAAATCGCTGTTTCACCAAGAAACATGGCAGACTGCCCTGTTACTCCGGTGGTTATCAAAACAATTACGGTAGAATAATATGGCTTTTTTTCGGGACGTACATGAGGACATACAGGCAATCCTGAAAAAGGACCCTGCGGCACGAAATGGGATTGAAGTACTGCTTTGCTATCCTGGTATATGGGCTTTAATATTCCATAAGCCCGCCCATGCGCTTTACAGGCATAATATGAAGCTGTTAGCGAGAATGATATCCCAATTCGCAAGATTCTGTACGGGGATAGAGATTCATCCGGGAGCAAAAATAGGCCGCAGATGCTTTATTGACCACGGTATGGCCGTAGTCATAGGTGAAACCACAGAAATCGGCGATGACGTTACTTTATATCAGGGGGTTACACTTGGGGGAACCGGAAAGGATACAGGGAAGAGACATCCAACCATTGGCAATAGAGTTGTTGTAAGCTCCGGCGCAAGAGTTTTGGGTCCGTTTACCGTAGGAGATGATGTAAAAATCGGATCTGGCTCTATTGTTCTGAAGGCAATTCCACCTGGATGCACAGTTGTAGGTATACCGGGAAGAATTGTCAGAAGATATGGAGAAAGCACCGAAGATCTAGACCAGGTACACCTTCCTGACCCTGTTGCTACAGAACTGGAATGTCTGCGCAGAAGAATCGTAATGCTGGAGAAAAAGCTCAACGAGCAAAACCGACAGCTGCAAGAGATGCAAGAAAAAGAAAGAGGAACTGAGAATGAAAATATATAATACTCTGACCAGAAAGAAAGAGGAGTTCGTACCTATCAAGGAAGGCGAAGTCTCCATCTACGTATGTGGTCCAACAGTATACAATTACTTTCATATCGGAAACGCAAGACCATTTGTAGTTTTCGACACACTTAGAAAGTATATGGAATACAGAGGCTATAAGGTTAAGTTTGTACAGAACTTTACTGATGTTGACGATAAAATCATTAACAGAGCCAGAGAAGAAGGAATAACCGCACCTGAAGTTTCTGAAAAGTACATTGAAGAATATTACAAGGACGCGGCTGCTCTTAATGTAAGAAAAGCTGATGTTCATCCTAAAGTTTCAGAGCATATTCCTGAAATCATTGAATTCGTACAGACGCTTATCGAAAAAGGCTTCGCATATGAAGCAGATGGAGACGTATACTTTGCAACAAGAAAATTCGATGAATACGGAAAGCTTTCCAGACAGAACATAGACGATCTTGAAGCCGGTGCAAGAATTGCAATCGGAGAGGTGAAGAAGGATCCTCTTGATTTTGCACTATGGAAGGCAAGAAAAACAGAAGATGAAATTGCATGGGAATCACCATGGGGAATGGGAAGACCGGGCTGGCATATTGAATGTTCAGCTATGTCAAAGAAACACCTGGGCGATACAATCGACATTCACGCAGGTGGACAGGACCTGCAGTTCCCTCATCATGAAAATGAAATTGCACAGTCTGAATGCTGTAACGGCGTGCCGTTTGCACATTACTGGATGCATAACGAGTATATCAATATTAACGGAATCAAGATGTCCAAGTCTCTTGGCAACTTTAAAACTGTAAGAGATCTGTTAAGCGTATATGATGGCGAAGTACTGAGATTCTTAATTCTCAGCGGACACTACAGAAATCCTATTGACTTCGGTGAAGAGATTATCGAACAGTCAAAGAACGGTCTTGCAAGACTTGCAAACTGCAAACAGAACCTGGAATTCCTTGCTAAGGAAGGCAGCGATGCTGCTATGTCAGACGCTGAGAAAGAGGCACTTGCAGGATATGATAAGTATAGGCAGGCATTTATTGAAGCTATGGATGATGACCTTAACACTGCCGACGGTATCAGTGCCATCTTTGAACTGGTTACAGCCATTAACACTGCAGTAAAAGATGGCGCCAGCAGAGAATTTGCAAAAGCTTCACTGGATACACTTATGGAATTTGCAGATGTTGTAGGTCTGCTTCAGTCTGGGGATGAAGAGGGAATTGACCCTGAAATCCAGGCCCTGGTAGACGAGAGACAGGAAGCAAGAAAGGCAAAAAACTTTGCCAGAGCAGATGAAATCAGAGACATTCTTAGAGCAAAGGGAATCACACTGAAGGATACTCCTCAGGGTGTTCAGATTATCAGAGAATAATGAGAAAACTAAATCCCAGAGAGATAAACACGACGGCATTAGCTTTTTTAGGCGATGCCGTCTATGAAGTATATGTTAGAAATCATCTTATGGAAAACGGTGACCAGAACGCGGACAGACTTCATAAGCGTGCAATCAGATATGTATGTGCCGCAGGTCAGGACAAGGCTGTGAGGGTTTTGATGGATGAGTTTCTGACAGATGAAGAGATTGCTCTTGTAAAAAGAGCACGAAACAGAAAAACTGCAACGAAAGCCAGAAGTGCGGACGCAGTTACATACAAGATGGCTACAGCTTTCGAAGCTTTGCTGGGTTACCTTCACCTTTCCGGGGAGACAGAACGACTTGAGGCAATAGTGGAAGAGGCTTTTAGAATTATTGAAGACAGAAAGGCGAGAAACACAAATGAGTAGAGCTGATCAGCTATTTGTGAATATGTGTAAAGAAATTCTTACAAACGGATTCTCATCAGAGGGTCAGACGGTAAGAGCCAGATGGGAGGACGGCACTCCGGCCCACACTATCAAAACCTTCGGTGTGGTCAACAGATATGACCTGCAGGAGGAGTTCCCTGCGCTTACACTCAGACCTACGGCTATCAAAACCGCTGTAGACGAAATTCTGTGGATCTGGCAGAGAAAATCCAACAATATCAAAGATTTAAACGGCCATATATGGGATGAGTGGGCAGATGAGAACGGCTCAATCGGAAAAGCATATGGCTACCAGATGGGCGTGAAATACAAGTTTGCCCAGGGTGAGATGGATCAGGTGGACAATGTTATCTGGCAGCTGAAAAATACACCTTATTCCAGAAGAATTATGACTAATATATATAATTTTCAGGACCTGTACGAGATGGGGCTGGAACCGTGTGCATACAGCATGACTTTCAATGTTACAGGGGACAGACTGAATGCGATTCTGAACCAGCGCTCACAGGACGTGCTGGCAGCTAATAACTGGAATGTGGTTCAGTATTCCGTTCTGGTTCACATGCTTGCGCAGGTTACAGGGCTGAAAGCAGGAGAACTGGTGCACGTTATTTCTGATGCCCATATTTATGACAGACATGTGCCTGTTATTGAAGAGATGATAAAGAGACCACAGTATCCTGCACCAAAATTCAGGTTGAATCCTGCAGTTAAAGATTTTTATGACTTTACTACTGCAGATGTGATAATTGAGGATTATCAGAAAAATCCGCAGATTCTAAATATTCCTATTGCAATTTAAAGAAGGAGACTAAGCTCATATGAAACTGATTCTGGCAGCAGATAAAAACTGGGCTATAGGAAAGGATGGCGGACTGTTATGCCATCTTCCGGGTGACTTAAAGTTCTTCAAGGAAAAAACCATAGGCAAAACTGTGGTAATGGGAAGAGGCACTCTGGAAAGCCTGCCCGGAAGCAAACCGCTTCCCAAGAGAGAAAATATTGTACTTACAGGAAATAAAGATTACAAGGTTGAGGGTGCAGTTGTGGTGCATTCCCACGAAGAACTGTTTGAGTACATTAAGGACAAAGACAGTGATAATATAATGATCATGGGTGGTGGAAGAGTGTACAAAGACATGCTTCCATTTTGCGACACATGCTATATTACGAAAATCTATGAAAGCTTTGATGCAGACACATGGTTTGTAAACCTGGATGAAATGCCTGATTTTGAGATTGTATGGCAGAGTGAAATGCAGGAGGAAAACGGCATTCAGTATCAATTCTTTGAATATAGGAGAAAAAAATAATGTCAAAAGGAAACTCTAATGTAATAATCGGCAGAAATCCGGTTATGGAAGCTCTGAAGAGCGGAAGAGATATTGAAAAAATCCTTGTGGGACAGGGTGCAGAAGGCTCAATTAACAAGATAATCGGGGTAGCAAAGGACAGAAAAATTCCGGTTTATCAAAGCGATAAGGCTGCATTGGAAAGAATTGCCGGCGGAAAGCCTCATCAGGGTGTGGTTGCTTATGCATCAGCGTACAATTACAGCGAGATGGAGGATATATATGCAAAGGCTGCAATGAAAAATGAGCCTCCTCTTGTTATTATTCTGGATAATCTGGAAGACCCGCATAACCTTGGTGCAATCATGAGAACTGCCGAATGTGCAGGTGCTCATGGTGTGATTATTCCCAAACGCCGATCATGCGGGCTTACTGAAACAGTGGCAAAATCATCTGCAGGAGCCATAGAATATATGCCTTGCGTAAGAGTAGGCAATATTGCCAAAACAATAGATGCTCTTAAGGAAGAAGGTTTCTGGATCTGTGCCTGCGATATGGGAGACACACTGTATTATCAGCAGGATCTTACAGGAAAGCTGGCTGTTGTAATTGGAAGCGAAGGCAATGGAATAAGCCCGCTGGTAAAGAAGAAATGCGATTTCGTAGTATCCATGCCTATGGTAGGAGAGATTACCTCGTTAAACGCAAGTAACGCCGCGGCTGTTTTGATGTATGAAATCAGAAGGCAGAGAGATGGAAAGTAGATTATTTGGTCTGATGAATGATGAGGCGATAGTTGAACTGGCGCAGTCCGGGGACAAGTCAGCCAGCGAATATTTGATACAAAAGTATAAATCTATTGCAAAAGTAAAGTCTCAGACCTATTTTATTGTAGGTGCAGACAATCAGGATGTCATCCAGGAAGGTATGATAGGAATCTTTAAGGCAATTCGCGATTATGATGTTTCCAGAGAGGCATCTTTCAAAACTTTTGCAGAGCTTTGTATAACCCGTCAGATTGTTACCGCTATTCAGAGAGCTAACAGACAGAAACACCAGATTCTAAACGAATCAATATCTCTGACTCCGTTTAGCGGGAGCAATGGTTCTGATTCCAATGAGAAAATGAACAGAGATGTTCAGTATGAGGCAATCAGTTCGGACATTACCCCTGAAGATGCATTGCTTATGAAGGAGGTTTTCAATTATATCAAGGAGAATGAAGCTGAAATTTTCAGTCCAATGGAAATAGAGGTATGGTATGGACTGATGAATGGGAAAACCTATAAAGAGATAGCTGAAAAACTCGGTAAAGAACCTAAAATAATTGATAATGCGCTACAGCGAATTAAGAAGAAAGTACGTGCATATTTACAGTGGTAATTGTGTTGACAAGAGTCTGAAAAAAGAGTATATTTAAAGTAATTATGGACGTGCTGTTGTAGCTCAGTAGGTAGAGCACTTCCTTGGTAAGGAAGAGGTTCGGCAGTTCAAGCCTGCTCAACAGCTCCAAACCATATAATGAAATTTTTTAAAGGAGAATGATCAAAATGGCAAAACAGAAATTTGAAAGAACAAAACCGCATATTAATATCGGAACAATCGGTCACGTTGACCATGGTAAGACAACTCTTACAGCTGCTATCACAACAACTCTTTACAACAGATATCAGTTAGGAGAAAAGGTA
>JAQYNQ010000084.1 GCA_028727785.1 Eubacteriaceae bacterium
CATACCGAATACTGAAATTCCAACCATTTTACTTTTCCACTAAATGCTGTCTACTCTTTCGTGGTGATTTTGTTTTTTATTTAACAAACCAAATTTTTTATTATTATTTTGTTGTTTTTATACAATTTGTACTTGAATTTCCACGAGTTTTCTAATATAATCTTAAATATTTTTATTTGATGTTTTAAATATGGAAAGGGCATGCGGTCTGGGCATGCTAATGTAATGTAAGGTAAGGAGGTAGTCTATGAGTTATGTAGACAGAGTATTGAATCAGATCAGAGAAAGACACGGTGAGCAGAAGGAATTTATGCAGGCCGTAGAAGAAGTTTTAGAGTCACTTCGTGTAGTTATTGAAGAGAATGAAGAAGAATACAGCAAGTTAGCTTTGTTAGAAAGATTATGCATTCCTGAACGTTCCGTACTGTTCAGAGTTCCATGGATCGATGACAAGGGTCAGGTTCAGGTTAACTACGGTTACAGAGTACAGTTCAACAGTGCAATCGGACCATATAAGGGAGGTCTTCGTTTCCACCCATCAGTAAACCTTGGAATTATTAAATTTTTAGGTTTTGAACAGATTTTCAAAAACTCGCTTACTGGTCTCCCTATCGGTGGCGGTAACATGGCGATTTACGCTATCGAAAAGGCAATCCAGCTGGGTGCAAACATTGCAGGATTCCTGAAGGTTGCAAATGCAATGAAGTCTCAGGGTGTAGTATAAGCCATAATTAACAATAATAATACATGGCATTTCGCTGAACCTATGGGGTCTGTTGCATTAGTGATTCATTCAGTAATGCGATAGGCCTCTTTTTGCTGTTTTTGTGATATTAAAATAAAAAAAGGGTTGAAATACATGTTTCCAAGGCGAATAATCTGTACAGTATGAAAAAAGTTGTGCAAAACAACAAAAATTTTTGAAAAAACTCTTGCATTATTATAAATAGTCGTATATAATCATACCATCGCATAAATATTAAAAGGAGAGTATAAAAATGTCAGACAATGAAAAGGTAGTGTTAGCGTATTCAGGAGGTCTAGATACCTCAGTAATAATTCCGTGGCTGGGAGAGAATTATAATTGCGATGTAATTGCAGTATGTTGCAACGCCGGCCAGAGAGAAGATTTTGATGCAATTAAACAGAAGGCACTTAACACCGGTGCTATTAAATCATATGTATTAGATATTCAGGAAGAGTTCGTAAATGACTATATCTGGCCTACTCTGAAAGCAGGCGCAATTTATGAAAATTCATATATGTTAGGTACTTCCATGGCTAGACCTTTAATGGCAAAAAAATTAGTTGAAATCGCACAGCAGGAAGGGGCTTACTATATCTGTCACGGATGTACAGGAAAAGGTAACGATCAGGTTAGATTTGAAACAACTATTAAGGCTTTAGATCCATCAATTAAGATTATCGCTCCATGGAGAGACGACAAGTGGACTTTCTCTTCAAGAGAAGACCTGATTGAATATTCAAAAGAGCACAACATTCCTATTTCACAGACTACTGAAAAGATTTACTCCAGAGACGAAAACATCTGGCACATATCTCACGAGGGCGGTAATCTGGAAAACCCTTGGAATGTTCATAAAGACGATATTCACGTACTGTCAATGCCTATCGAACAGGCTCCTGACGAGGCTGCAATCATAGATATTGATTTTGAAAAAGGCGTTCCGGTTGGACTTAACGGAGTAAAAATGGATTCCGTTTCCCTGCTGAAGGAACTTAATAAGCTAGGCTCAGCCAACGCTGTAGGTACAATAGATATTATTGAAAACAGACTTGTTGGAATGAAGTCTCGTGGTGTATATGAAACTCCCGGCGGAACTATTCTTTACAATGCACATACGGCTCTGGAAAAGCTTATTCTGGACAGAGATACTATGCAGTACAAGAATATCGTTTCGCAGAAATTTGCTCAGCTGTGTTACGACGGCTTATGGTTCACTCCATTAATGAGCGCCATAAACGCATTTGTCGACAGCACACAGGAATTCGTTACCGGTACAGTAAAAATGAAACTTTACAAAGGTAATGCAATTGCTATAGCCAGCAAATCAGATTATTCGTTATACAGCGAGGAATTTGCCACTTTCAGTAAAGATGAGGTTTATACTCAGAGTGATGCTACCGGATTCATTAACCTGTTCTCACTTCCTCTTAAGATCAGAGCAATCCAGAAGCAGACAAGAGAAGGCATCGTAGATAATCACCCTTCACTTGAAAGAAAGGTATATAAGGCAAAAGACTTCGTTGAATAAATATCTTAATCCAAAAAAGCTTAAACTGAAAAAGAGCGTGCTTAAAAGCCACGCTCTTTTTCAGTTCAGTTTATACTACATAAATTATTCTCTTCCGTTCCAGCAGTATGTGCAAAGCTTGCAAGGTTCAACATCCGTAGCAGCAAGAAGCTCTTCAAGAGTCTGGAATTTCAGACTGTCGAATCCCATCTTTTCTCTCATCAGTTCAACCATCTTTGCATATCTCTCAGTTGATGCATCTGCATACTCTGCAAGAACTTCAGGTGGAATTGCCACTTCTTCACCGATATGATCCGGATTGGCATCTGCCTCTCCGCCCAGGCCTTCAAGCTCTCTGATACATCTTCTTGAAATGAGTTCCATGTCACTTACGCTTCTTGAGAAGTTCAGATACTTGCATCCGTACATAATAGGCGGGCAGGCACTTCTTACGTGAATTTCCTTGGCTCCACTGTTTGTAAGATAATCTACGGTTTCAGCAAGCTGAGTTCCTCTTACAATAGAGTCGTCGATAAGAACAAACTTCTTATTCTTGATAATCTTGAATACAGGAATAAGCTTCATCTTTGCGATAACATTTCTTGCCTTCTGATTCTGAGGCATGAAACTTCTTGGCCATGTAGGCGTATATTTAATCAGAGGTCTTGCGTATGGAATCTTAGATTCGCTGGCATAACCAAGAGCGTGGGCAACACCGCTGTCAGGTACTCCGGCAATATAGTCTACGTCCATCTTGCCGTCCTGTCTTGCCATGCTTGCACCATTCTTGTTTCTCATTACCTCAACATTTTTTCCCTCGTAAATTGAAGGAGTATATCCGAAGTATGACCATAAGAATGTGCAGACTCTCATTTCTTCATGAGGTTCCACAACAGTTTCATCCCCGTCAGCTGTAATAAAGGAAATCTCTCCCGGTCCCAGCTCTCTTTCAAATTCATAGCCGATGTTGATGAAGGCAAAAGATTCACTTGCCGCACATCGTCCATCTTCCTTCTTACCTATAATTAACGGTGTTCTTCCGTACTTATCTCTTGCCGCATACATGCCCTCTTCTGTCAAAACCAGCATAGTACATGATCCGTCTATTTTTTCCTGGGCAAACTTGATTCCCTCAACTATTGTTTCTCCTGTGGAAATAAGCGCTGCTACAAGCTCAGTATTATTGATTTTTCCTTTACTCATAGTCATGAACTGACCGCCTGTCCTCTTGATGATTTCATCTACAAGAGCCTGCTTGTTATTTATTCTGCCAACAGTAGTAAGTGCAAAGTGTCCATTCTTTCCTCTTACTGTAAGAGGCTGCGGATCTCCGTCACTGATTGCACCAATACCTGCGTTACCTTCCATTGATTCAATTTCCGGTTCAAATTTACTTCTGAAAGGGCTGTTTTCAATGTTATGTATAGCTCTGTTAAAGCCATCCTCTTCTAATATGCACATTCCTCCGCGTTTAGTGCCCAGATGTGAATGGTAGTCTGTACCAAAGAAAATATCCATTACGCAATCTGAATGCGAAACTACTCCAAATACGCCACCCATGTTTCTTCTTCCTTTCTTTTTGCAGCTGCAAACGTTTTTAAAGTCATATTATAACATATTTTTTCATTTTTTCAAGTATCGCGGGTGGCTTTAGACGTATTTCTCGAATCCAAAAAGGAGCTGCTCCCTGTCATGGCAGTCTGAATTAAGCATAAGTTTATGCCCCCTGCGGAAAAGCTCTGCAATAATAAAGTCAGCAGGATAAGCCTCTTTCCTGTATCCCCTTGCCATGGCACCCGTATTTATTTCGAAGAGCACCTCGCCGGTTCCGATTCCGGCTTCATATGCATCGGCCAGACTTTTTTCTATGCTGTCTAAGGCATTTTTCACCGCCCTCACATATCTTTCATCATGAGTGTCGAAAAGCCTGTTGCCCTCATTATACTTTGTAATAAGGTCAAAATGACCTATTACGTCGCAGTGAGTTTTGTTGTATAAATCGCCTACAACCTTGTAGTAATCCTCGGCAAAGGCAAGAAAATCTCCACCATAGTTTTCCCTTACGTTGCTGCAGAAGTCCTCTTCACTGAGATCTACAGAGAGGTATTTCCCTTTTTTCAGGACATAGTGAACCGAGCCTATGACATAGTCAAGGCCGTCGGGAATCTCTTCGGAATAGTAATCCTGTTCTATCCCGGCGAGTATTCTGATTTTGCTACCGTATGCCACCTGCAGCCGTCTGATTTCATCCATATACTCCTTGTACTGTTCTACTGACATACAGTAGTCCTCGTCGAATGAGGTGTATGAGTGCCCGGAAAACCCGATTTCAGGACAGCCTAACTCAATTGCCTTCTGAACCAGTTCCTCCAGGCTGTCTTTTCCGTCGCACAGATTGGAATGGGTATGATAATTTGAATAATTCATTTAGACCATCTTCTCCTGTTTTACTTTATGATCGATGATGTGGCGAGATGCCAGTTCTCTGTGCACGTCTTCCACGCTGATTCCCATTTCTACCATAAGGACCATTGCGTGATATGCCAGATCAGCTAGCTCGTAAATAGTTTCTGCCTTATCGTCAGCCTTTGCTGCGATAATAACTTCTGTATTTTCTTCACCTACTTTTTTAAGAATCTTATCGATCCCCTTATCGAAAAGGTAGGTTGTATATGACCCTTCAGGTCTTTCCTTCTTACGTCCTTCAAGGAGTTCATACAAGCCGTTCAGGCTGAATTCATTCAGTTCTTCGCTCTGCCATACAGGATTCTCAAAACATGAGTCATTTCCCAGGTGACATGCAGGGCCGTCTTTTTCCACAACCACTACAAGAGCATCCTTATCACAGTCTGCTGTAATGGAAACAATGTGCTGATAGTTGCCGCTGGTGTCTCCTTTCAGCCACAGTTCCTGTCTGGAGCGGGACCAGAAACAGGTAAGCCCTTTCTCCATGGATATCTGAAGGCTTTCTCTGTTCATATATGCCAGGGTCAAAACCTTTTTAGTAACGGAATCAACCACGATTGCAGGAATCAACCCTTTTTCGTCAAATTTTAGCTCATCAATATTTATCATTATTATAACCTCACAAGTATGTCTTTTTTGTCTAATTCTGCCTTTAAATCGTCTATTGCAACCTCTCCGAAGTGGAAAATTGAGGCTGCCAGCCCTGCTGAAATCTCAGGAACCTGATTGAACAGTGTCACAAAATCTTCTTTGCATCCGGCTCCGCCTGACGCTATTACAGGTACATTTACTGCGTCACATACGACTTCCAGCATTTCCAGATCAAAGCCTTCCTTTACACCGTCGGTATCAATTGAGTTTACAACAACTTCTCCTGCTCCGCGGGCAACACAGTCTTTTATCCACTGAATTGCCTCCATGCCGGTGTTCTCTCTTCCACCCTTTGCAAATACAGTGAACTGTCCATCAACTCTTTTCACATCTACAGAAAGCACTACACACTGGTTTCCGTATTTTTTCGCGGCTTCATTAATCAGTTCCGGATTCTTTATTGCGCCTGAGTTTACGCTTACCTTATCAGCTCCGCACTTCAGAACTCTGTCAAAGTCATCTACTGTGTTAATTCCTCCACCTACTGTAAGTGGAATAAAAATGGTAGATGCAACTTCACGAAGTATATCTGTAAACAAAGCCCTCTCCTCAAATGATGCTGTAATATCATAGAATACCAGCTCATCAGCTCCGTTGTCTGAATAATATTTTGCAAGTTCAACAGGAGACGAAACATCGTTTAACCCCTCGAACTGCACACCTTTAACAACCCTGCCGTTTTTTACATCCAGGCAGGGGATTATTCTTTTTCTTATCATTTTGCTACCTCTATAGCTTCTCTTAGATCTATTGCCCCTGTATAATATGCTTTTCCGATAATAGCTCCGTGAACGCCCATCTTTCTCAGTTCGCGTACATCTTCCATTGAAGATACTCCGCCGGATGCAATTATATTCATGCTGAATTTTTGAGAAAGCTCCCTGTACAGCTCCAGATTAGTGCCCTTCATAGCACCATCCTTTGAAATGTCTGTACAGATAACCGTTTCAATTCCCAGACCTTGCATTTTTTCCATAAACTTATCAAGAGTATACTGTGACTTTTCCAGCCAGCCCTTGATTGCAACATAGCCGTCCTTTATATCAGCACCTACGGCTATTGCGCTGCCGTATTCTGCTGCAGCTTCTTTAAGGAACTCCTCATCTGTAACTGCGGCAGTTCCCAGAATTACTCTGGATACGCCTGCGTTCAGATATGCTATCACTGTCTCCATGGAACGGATTCCCCCGCCTATTTCCACAAACAGTCCGGTCTCTTCTGCAACCCGCTTAACCACATCAATATTGGGAGTAGTTCCGTCCTTGGCACCTTCCAGATCAACCATATGGATGTGTGTGGCGCCGCGTTTCTTAAAATCTTCAGCGATTTCCGGAGGATTCTCGCTGTACACTGTCATATTATCATAGTCGCCTTTGTACAGACGCACTGCTTTTCCTTCATATAAGTCAATTGCAGGAAGAATTATCATATGATTCCCTCCTCATTGAAAGCTTTCAATATATTCAGGCCAACCTTGCCACTTTTTTCCGGATGAAACTGGCAGCCCATAACATTCCCCTTCTGTACCGCAGCGGTAAGATTTGCTCCGTACTCCGCTGTTGCAATTACACTGTCGTCACAGTCAGTTGCATAGTATGAGTGTACGAAGTATACACAATCGCCCTCTTTAATGTTTCTGAGAAGTGTATTTTCTCTGCATATGTCCAGCTTATTCCATCCCATATGAGGTATATTCAGTTCTTCCGGGATAACGCCTTCCATTGGAACTACATTTCCTTTCAGAAGACCCAATCCTTCGTGAACTCCGTATTCGTATCCCTTTTCAAATAATAACTGCATGCCCAGGCATATTCCCATCAGCGGCTTGCCTGATTCAGCCTGCTCTATCACTATTTTGTCCAGGCCTGTTTCTCTAAGCTTATTTACAGCATCACCAAAAGCACCTACTCCGGGAAGAATCACTCTGTCTGCTTTTCTTATTACCTCAGGATCAGCAGTAATTACTGATTCTGCCCCGATGCATTTTAATGATGAGCTTAGTGAAAACAGATTGCCTACACCATAATCAATTATTGCTATCATAATTATCACCTATTCCTATAACATTCCCTTTGTCGAAGGCATCTGATCCTTTGCTCTCTCGTCTATGGAGCAGGCCTCTCTCATTACACGTCCCACAGCCTTGAAAACTCCTTCAATAATATGATGTGAGTTTTCTCCTGCAAGCTGGCGGATATGCAGAGTAATTCCCGCCTCTCTGGCAAAGGCAATATAGAACTCTTTGCACAGTTCAGTGTCAAAATCGCCTACTTTTTCTGTTGGAATATTCAGATCGAAGTAAACTCCGCTTCTGCCTGAAATATCAACCGCAACCATAATCAAAGCTTCATCCATGGGAAGTACAATATCCCCATATCGCTTAATTCCGATTTTGTCTCCCAGAGTCTCTTTAAAGGCTCTGCCCAGACAGATTCCGATATCCTCTACTGTGTGATGATAATCAACTTCAATATCTCCGTCACATTTTACTTCTAAATCGAACATGCCATGCTTAGCAAACAATGTAAGCATGTGATTAAGGAATCCGCATCCCGTATGGCAACTGGACTTTCCTTCTCCGTCCAATTCCAGATAGAGCTTTATTTTTGTCTCATATGTTTCTCTTTTAATATCAATATTTCTCATTATTCTGTCTCCAGTATCTCCTGCACCGCTGTAAGGAATGCATCCATCTGTTCTCTGGTTCCTATGGTAATTCTATTGTAGTCCTTAATTCTTTCCTTATTGAAATGTCTTATCAGAATGCCTTTCTCATCTTTCAGTCTCTCATATAACCTCTGACCTGAAATGCTGTCACTTTTGGCTAATATAAAATTACTTTTTGAAGGAACAACACTGAAACCCATTTCCGTAAGCTTTTCAGCTGTATACTCTCTGTTATCGGCAATTATTCTGCAGTTGTCCATGTAGTACGAGTTGCTTTTCACAGCGGCAATACCTACGGCTTCTGATACCCTGTTTATGTTGTAAGGGTTGGAAGCATATCTTAAGGTGTTAAGATCCTGAATGATTGCTTCGTTTGCCACTGCGACTCCCAGTCTTGCTCCCGCAAGTGATCTTGACTTGGAAAAAGTCTGTGAAACGATAAGGTTGTCAAACTTGTCTACCAGAGCTACTGCACTGTCTGCGCCAAAGTCTACGTAAGCTTCATCGATAATTACAATATTGTCCGGATTAGATTTCAGAATTTCTTCAATATCCCCAAGTTCCAGGGCTATTCCCGTTGGTGCGTTAGGATTTGGAATTACAATTGTCCTTCCTATTCCTGTGTAATCATTTATATCTATTGTAAAATCCTCTTTAAGAGGGATTTCTTCATAGCTTACTCTGTTATACTCTGCTACAGAAGTGTAGAAGCCATATGTTATGTCAGGCATGACAAGTGGTGCTTTCTCATCTGCATAGGCAAGAAACGCGTAGTTCAGAACCTCATCTGAACCATTGGTAATCATAACCTGAGATTTTTTTACACCCAGAAGTTCTGTCATTGCTTTTACCAGATCGCTGCAGTCAGGATCGGGATAAAGCTGAAGCCTGTCAAGCTCTGCAAGTGCCGCCTTCATGGTCTCCTCTGAGGGAGTGAAGGGTGACTCGTTGGTATTCAGTTTAATGTATTTTCTGTCCTTGGGCTGTTCACCGGGAGTGTAAGGAGTGAGGCTTGCGAATTTTTCTGAAAAAAACCTGCTCATCTAATTTTCCTCCCTATCCCTGAATCTGATCTGCGCACTTCTGCCGTGAGCATCCAGACCTTCTTTATCAGCAAAGTATGCTATTTTGTCGGCAACCTGACAAAGAGCATCTCTTGTATAATATGTATACTGTGATTTCTTCACAAAGTCATCTACCGACAAAGGTGAAGAGAATCTTGCCGTTCCGCTTGTTGGCAGTGTGTGGTTTGGCCCTGCAAAGTAGTCGCCTAAAGCTTCAGGACAGTTCTTGCCCATAAAAATTGATCCTGCGTGCTTAACCTTGTCCAGATAGTCGAACGGATTGTCCATGCAAAGCTCCAGGTGCTCCGGTGCAATTTCATTTGCAACATCAATTGCAAGCATCAGATCGTCTGCGACGATGATTTTACCGTTATTGTCGATGGAAGTTCTGGCAATCTCCTGTCTCGGAAGCTCTGCCAGCTGCTTTTCAATTTCATCCTGAACCGCTTCAGCAAATTCATAGCTGTCTGTAACAAGAACTGCTGAGGCCATCTTGTCATGTTCTGCCTGTGACAGCAGATCTGCCGCCACAAATGCAGCTTCACATGTTGAATCTGCTACAACAAGAATTTCGCTAGGTCCTGCAATCATGTCGATGGAAACCTTCCCGAATACCTGTCTCTTGGCTTCTGCAACGAAAGCATTTCCCGGTCCTACAATTTTATCTACTCTCGGAACAGTTTCTGTGCCGTATGCAAGAGCAGCAACTGCCTGTGCACCGCCCATTTTAAAGATTCTGTCAACCCCTGCAATTCTGGCAGCTGCAAGGATAACCGGATTGATTTTTCCGTCTGCACCCGGAGGAGTTGTAATTACAATTTCGCCACACCCTGCAATCTTTGCAGGAATACTGTCCATAAGAACTGTTGATGGGTAGGCAGCTGTGCCTCCCGGTACATACAGTCCAACTTTTTCCAGTGGAGTAACCTTCTGACCGAGAACGATTCCGTTTTCCTTCCTGATTTCGAAACCTTCTCTCACCTGGTGCCTGTGATATTCTCTGATGTTATCCGCTGCCTCTTCAATAATTGAAAGGAATTCATCATCAACAGCCTGAAAAGCTTCTTCGAATTCTTCTTCACTTACCTCAAGAGATGTAAGCTTAGCCTTATCAAATTTTTCACAGTATTCATACAGGGCCTTATCCCCATTTTTTATCACGTTGTCGATAATATCGGTTACTATTTCAGTAACCCCCGAAAATGTGTCTTCTCTCGCAAAGATAGTATTTCTGTCTACCTTATTATAATCATATATCTTAATAATTGTTCTGTACCTGCTCTTTCATTAAATTTGTTATATTCTTAATTTCCTTTGTTTTAAACTTAAAGTTTGCCTTATTCGCAATTAGTCTGGCACTGATTGGAAGAATCTCATCTGTGATTACCAGATTGTTTTCTCTTAGAGAAGTGCCTGTTTCAACAATATCTACGATAATATCCGACAGCCCCAGAATCGGTGCCAGCTCAACAGAACCATGGAGCTTTATAATATCAATATCTCTGCCCTGCTTTGCGTAATACTCGGATGCTATATTTACAAATTCCGTTGCAACTCTCAGGGTTTTCTCACCGTCATCGTAGAAATCTTTCATAGCTGCGGCGCACATTCTGCAGATTCCCAGCTTAAGATCAAGAAGCTCATATACCTCAGGATGTCGTTCCAGAAGAATGTCTTTTCCTGCAATCCCAAGATCTGCAACGCCTCTTTCCACATAAATCGGTACGTCAGAAGGCTTAACCCAGAAATAACGGATTCCCTTCTCACGGTTTTCAAAGATAAGCTTTCTGCCCTTGTCATGCATTTCCTCACAGTCAAAACCTGCTTTTTCGAAAAGGTCGTAAACCTTTTCTCCCAGTCTTCCCTTTGGGAGCGCTACATTTACCATCAGTTGGCCTCCCTTCTCATATCAATAATGTTGTCATATCTCAGTTTTCTCGGAATAGCCTTCTGCACAGAAACGGAGTAACCCGCCCTAATCAGCTGTCTGCTCTTGGCAGCCACCTCAATGATATCTTCCTCGTCATCATAAAGAATCAGATAGTCCAGGCTTCCCTTTGGGGCGGAGTTGTAATTTAAAGATTCAAGCATGTTAAGGAAAATGGCAAAACCCACTCCCCTGGATTTTCTTCCCATCTTCTCCAGCAGATTGTCATACTGACCGCCTACCATCACACTGTCGCTTACACCCTTCAAAAACCCCTGAAAAAGAATATTGTTGTAGTAATCCATATCGTTGACAATGGAAAAATCTACAACAAACCTGTTCTTATGCTCCGTAGAAGCTATTATTTTGTAAATAGTCTTAATCTCTTTTAGTCCATCTCTGCTTTCGTCAGAGGTGCATATTTCTTCCAGAGTTTCCATAACTGAGCCGATTTCACCATACAGCGAAACAAGTTTGGTTATTTTATTTATTTTTTCCTCCGGAACTGAATGCTTCCTGCACAAACCCTCAAGATCATGAGTGTTCTTTGCCTTAATATATGTAAGTGCCTTTCTTCTCATATCTTCATCTTTGCAGACCTCACCAAGAAGGCTGTCCAGAATGCCAAGATGTGATATGCTCACCACGTAGTCTTCTGATAACTCTGCAAGGCTGTCTGCCGCCAGTATGAGAACCTCGGAAATATCATATAAATCAAGGTCTCCGATACATTCAATTCCCGTCTGTTTCATTTCCTTGAAACGCTTACTATGTCGTCCTGTTCTGTAAATAAACTCATCATAATAAACTCTATGCTTTACACCGTCAACATCGTCACACTGCTTAATAACAGAGAGTGTAACATCAGGTCTTAAAGCCATGAGTTTACCGTTAGTGTCATAAAAAGAAACGATTTTATCTCCCGGCAGAAAATCTCTGTTCTCCAGATAAAAATCGTATTCTTCAAATTTGTTCATTTTGAACGGAAGATAGCCGTGCTTTCTGTACAGAGTTCTCAGTACCAATGTAGCACGCTCATCATTTCTCAGAATTTTTTTACTAATCAATTTTCTTCTCCTGGGTTACATTTTACTTTACCGCTTTATCGCGATAATGTATTAAATATTACCCTAAAAACCCTTATTTGTCAACCCTTCTACGCCATAAATAAGGAATTCCGAACATTATTAACCAAACTGCACAAAAAAGGATAGGAATTCCAATTAAATAGCCCGGATTTCCTAAAAAACTTTCGAATAGTGAAAGCGGATTTCCCTTTCCGGCACCGTTAAGAAACATAAATTCTGTATCAAATATCTTATTGAACACGAATACGCAGGCAGCTCCTGCGATCATTGCAGGTATAGCCTTTTTCAAGATACTGAAACGTGGCTTGAGTCCGCCCACCAGCAGAAGCAAAGGATATATGAACAGCATAATATGAACAGTAAAACTATGTATATGCATAAATGACGTTATAGGAAGCTTTGTCCAGGTAGGACAGAGGATGGCTGCCAGTGCCGCAGGCATGCACAGAGCATAAAGGAAATTTCCGATTATCTCTTTTGTTTTTTCTGATTTTGCAAACCAGGCATGAAACATAATCACATAAATGTTAATGCTGCACAGATGCAGTGGAAGGTATGGCAGGATAGGATGATGTCC
>JAQYNQ010000085.1 GCA_028727785.1 Eubacteriaceae bacterium
CTTCCCGTTGGTCAGGCAGGTCTGCCGTCCTGCGCCTCCCCAATCGGTCGGCTTGGACCGTGGCTTACTCGTCAGTTCACAGAACTGACTCGCTTCACAGCCACGCCCTTTCGGGTTCTCGTCCCTTATTATGATTACAAAAAATAAAAATAGGCACCCGACAGGATGTCTATTTTTATTTGGTGCGCCATAATGGACTCGAACCCCTAACCTTCGCATTCGTAGTGCGCTACTCTATCCAATTGAGCTAATGGCGCATACCATTAGGTGTACGTTTCGTACCAATTTAGTATACATGATTTTAAATATAATGTCAAAGGTTTTTTAAAGTTATACAAAAAAATCCTGAAATATCCTTTTCTGTATTGCAAATATCTTATCGCCAGGTATTATTAATCTTAAACAAAGTAAAACGGCAAGGAGATCATTATATGTTTTCAGACTATGAATCATACGAAAAAGAATGTGACAGAATTGAGAAGGAAAACGAGAGCCTTCTTGATTTATTTGAAAAAGACCTGCGTGCTGCAGGCCTCAAAGAAAGAACCATCCGGAACCATCTCTATAATGCAGATTTCTATATTAATTCCTTCCTGATGAGGATAGGTCCTTGTTCTGCAGCAGAAGGAACAGATTATGTGGATTCATTTCTTGGAGATTTCTTTATCAGAAAGTGTATGTGGTCAACCCCGCAATCGGTGAAGACCACTGCCGCAAGCATTAAAAAGTTCTATAAATCCATGATGGAACACGGAATAACTGATAAAGAATCCTACAGTTTTCTGTGCCTTACAATAAAGGAAAACCTTGACTGGTGGCAGGAAAACTGCAGGATTTACAATGAGCCCGATGAGTCAGATTCTTTCTTTTTCTTTTAACAGTCATTTGTGAAATCACACTTTTCTGTTTTGCGCAAGGAGAGACAGCCATCAGAACTAAGGTTCCCTACTCGTGCATTTTCTTATCAACTATCTGTTTGAGCACTATGGCAATGAGGCAGTTCATTACCTGGGCTGCCGGCATTGCAAGCCATACACCGGTCAGTTCCATTCCCTCAGGCATTATCAGAGGCAACACAAACAGCAATGCCAGAGTAAGCAGAGGTTCTCCGTAAACCAGTACGTATGAGCAGCCAACCTGTTCTGTAGCATAAAGATACGTTGTTGTTATACGTGAAAAGCACAAAAACAGCAGCGTTGCAAGGAACCAGGGCAGGTAATATACAACTCCTGTAGTCGCTTCGTCAGAAGCACCGAACAGCGGTCCCATATAGCCTCGTGCCAGGAAAACTCCAACTAAAAAGACTAGACTTAAGGCAAAGGCAAACCTGTAAGCCATCATACGCAGATTTTTAACACCTGACATATTTCCTGCTCCATAGGCATCACTGACAAGGGGCTGACTTCCGTCTCCTACTCCCTGCAGAAGCATGTAAATAATGCAGAACACATAATCTATACATCCGAAAATGGCCACATCCAGGTCAGATCCATAAGATAACAGAAAACGGTTCATAAACAGCAGAGTCAGAGTCGAAGAGAATGTCAGACCAAAAGGCGATATTGCAACCTTTAACAGACGCAGCCAGAGCCTGAACATCTCAGTGGGTTTTGACAGAGGAAGAGGACATTTCTTGTACACGAAGAAAATCAGTGCCGCAGCCATAGTCAGTGCCTGCCCGATGACTGTAGCCCAGGCAGCACCGGCCATTCCTGCCTCCATTTTCCAAACCAGAACATAATCCAGGACAATGTTCATAACAAAGCCCAGAATCATAGCAACCATAGCATAACTGGTGCCTCCCATATTTCTAATAAACGGCACAAAACCCGTTGCCAGAAGCTGGCACATTGTTCCTACTGCAATTACACACACGTATTCTGTCGCCATAGCATGCATCTCGCCTGTGGAACCCAGAACAGCCATCATCCATCCGGCAGCCAGATACAGAACGACAGTTAGTATCACACTAAGAAGAACCATCAGAATGGAAGTAGACGTAAAACATTCCTTCATCTTTTCTTCTTTATTTTGTGCACCCAAAATAGTATATCTGATCGAGCCTGCCAGCCCTACTCCCGTTCCGATAGCCTGAATCAACACACACACCGGGTAGCCTATGGTTACCGCTGCAATGCCCACGTCGCCCATGCTGTGACCGATAAAAAAACCGTCAACAATTGTATATACACCGGACAATGCAAAAGCAAGAACTGAAGGAATGACGAAAACAAGGTAGTTTTTTACGTTAGTCATGTTCTTTCATACCCCTTTTCATTTCTTTCTCAAAAATAGCGTTGAACAGAAAAATAGTGTCTATCATCTGCTTCACACGCTCCTCACCCATTACAGAAAAAACCCTTTCCTCCAGGGCATACAATGGTGCCAGAGTTTCCGCCGCATGCTTTTTCCCGCTTTCGGTCAAAACCACCAGCTTCTCGCGCCGGTCATTCCTCCCGGACGCCAGAGTAACAAAACCTTCTGCGATGAAATCGCGTATAACTGTGTTTACCGTCTGCTTTGGAAGTCCTGTGTAATCTGCTATGTTCTTTTGCGTAATATAATCCCCGTGGTCAAGCTCATAAAGGACAAACAGCTGCTTGGAGTTCACTTTTTTCCAAGCCGCCCATACTTCGTACAGTGCATTGGACTGACCCCATGCTTCCCAGAATTTTTCTCTTTCTAATGACATATATATACCTCTTTATTGCATATTTTTACTATAATAGTCCTATTTGGTACTATTATAGTATATTCTACGTACGAAGTCAATGTGCTGTTAAATCAAAGGATTCAAATTCTCATGTGATACATAAAAAAAAACAGCGGATTCGCCCCTTCGCGAATCCGCCCAATTGTCATTATGACGATTCTATTTCTTTACTGTTTCAAAACGCTGCTTCAGGATACCTCTTCTGTAAGCATCAATAAGCTGCTCCAGCTGCTGTACCTGTTCAACAAGCTCTACACCCTGATCAGTATCAATTACTTTCATTCTTTCAGGAAGCACCTGAACTGTTTTCATCACAGGGGAAGAGAATTCCTGAGTTCCGTCTTCCTTCATCGGACTATATGGCTGATGCTCTGCAATGGCCATAAATCTGGAGTTGAAAATAAAAGTGTAGCCTGCAATACCTGTCTGCTTCTGATAAGCCTTAGACAGACCACCGTCAATTACGTACAGCAGTCCGCCGCCCTTGATAGGACTTTCCCCATCCTTCAGCTTTACAGGAACGTGGCCGTTCAGAATCTTAGAACGTGTAACGTCCAGACCGAATTCGCGAAGAATATCTTCACACGGTTCTCTTCTCTTAATCAGTTCATAGTAAGGATTGGATTTTTCCTTATGAGTCTTCTTGTCAGCAATAAACAGTCTTTCGAAAGTGGTCATCTTGTCCTTGCCGAACATAGGTGACTTTCTGCCAAGCCACATGTACCACAGGATGTCGCCTCGTCTTCCTGTTTCAGTTGATTCCTTAGGAGAGAAGTAAGCCTTTCTTGCTTCATCATCAAGGTAATCCATAAGAGCTTTTCCCTTGAACTTCTTACCATTTACTTCGACTTCAGTAAATGTTCCGTCATCATTCATAGGAATGCATCCGTGGTAAAGAAGGTTTCCGTTTATTCTCTTATACATAGCACCATGGCTGAACAAGTATCTGATGTGCTTCTGAAGCTTTTCAGAATTAACGGCAGAGGCTTCAAGTGCGTTAAGTACATTTTCCTCGCCCGGAGTCAGTTTGTATGGGTCGGCTGGATCAACTGTAGGGAAGTTTGTATCCTTCAGCTCATATTCCACGCCTTCAATCATGACAGTTCCCTTCTCCCAGTTAATCTTATCAAGAAGAAGCCGGTCATCCATATTGTATTCAGGATGTGCCTTAATACGCTGCCCCTCAACCTTAAACTGCATGATGGCAATAGCCTTGTGCATCTTTGCAGACAGTTCCTCATTAATAGGAACATACTGGTTGTTTTCGATAACCTGCGGCATAAAACCCTTACACGGATCGTTGCCGTAAACAGTCTGCGCAAAAGTGGCGAGAATACGTAAGCTGATTCCGTATCCCACCTCCAGCATATCCACGTTGTTGTAACGAATATTGATTCTTATTGCATTAGTCAGGCATGCCCAGTTACCTACAGCTGCACCCATCCACAGTACATCGTGGTTTCCCCACTGGAAGTCTACATCGTGATAATCGCACAGGAAATCCATAATCTTGTCAGGATGAGCTCCTCTGTCAAAAATGTCTCCGATGATATGTAACTGGTCTACAGCCAGTGAACTTGTAGCTTCAGCCAGCTCGATAATAAACTCTTCACCCATTCCGCACTGAACAATAGAGTTGATGATTGCCTCATAGTACTGTGATCTGTTTTCATCATCGTCAGCATGAAGTAATTCGTCCATTGCATAGTCGAAATAAATAGGTAATCTGGCTCTCACCTTGGCTCTTGTATACTTGGTAGATACAGATCTGCAGATTGTTACCAGACGATATATGGCCGTAGTACACCATTTATCAAAGTTGATATTACTGTTTTTGCGTCTCTTCAGTTCTGCCTGCGGATCATATATCAAAGCAGCCAGAGCCTCACGATCCTCTTCATTAAGAACTCTTCCGTAGTGTTCATCAATCTTGTGCTTAATGGTCCCCGATGCACTTTTCAGCATGTGAATAAAAGCTTCATGCTCACCATGAAGGTCACTTAAGAAATATTCAGAGCCCTTCGGCAAGGCTAGAATAGCATTCAGATTTACGATTTCCGCTGTAGCCGCCCTGATATTGGGGTAGTCTTTCGACAAAAGTTCAAGCAATTTAATGTCAGCCATTATGAATTCCTTTCACATAATTTCTAGTTATACGTCAGCTTTATTATATACTTTACATTCTAATTTGTCCATATTGGCATATACTGTAATATGAATACAAAGAATATAAAGAGTAAAAAAAAATATGTATACTGCTATGTGGCTCTGATATTTTTCCTGGTTGTACTTCTTCCTCTTATGGCCACGCGCATTTTCCACTCTGTCAAAACCCCCTCCCCCGGAGAAGGCTCCGTTACCATTCCTTCAGAAATCAGACTCTATCGCACTGCATCCAAAACCTACGACACATTGGGTTTTGAGGAATATGTGGCAGGAGTAGTTGCAGCAGAAATGCCTGAATCCTTTGAGAAAGAGGCACTGAAGGCTCAGGCTGTTGCAAGCAGAACCTACGCTCTGGGACGCGTCAGTGCAGGCAGAAAACTTTGCGACTCCGTTCACTGTCAGGCATACAGAGAGGATAATATATCTAGAAAAGTCCGGAAAGCTGTTGAAGAAACAAAAGGACAGATACTGATGTACGACGGCAGGCTGGCGGCAAGTGCCCTTTACTTTTCCTCAAGCGGGGGAGATACAGAAAACTCCGAGGATGTTTTTATGACACCACAGCCTTACCTTGTAAGCGTTTCAAGTGATTATGAACCGGGGGCCACACACAGGAATGAAAAAAAGACCATGAAGCTTTCTCACTTCAGTGCTCAAATAAAAGAGTCATTTCCTGAGCTTGACTTTGGTATAATAAATGAGAGCAGCATCGTAATACGTTCCCATTCCAGAGGCGGTCGCGTAGATAAAATAAAGGTGGGAAATCAGACTCTTACAGGCACAGATATACGAAGAGCCTTTAATCTTTCCAGCAGTCGCTTTAAATTGAGTTTTGATAAAGGGAAAATCACACTGATTTCCAACGGTTGTGGCCATGGCGTCGGAATGAGCCAGTACGGTGCCAACGGTATGGCAAAGAAAGGAAAATCGTATCTGGAGATTCTCTCCCATTACTACAGTCATACTGAAGTGAAAAAAGCAAAAAACCGGTAACTACTCTCCTTGAGTATCTACCGGTTTTTTAGTGGTAATTCAATTTTCTATCCCTCAATTTTAAGGATTGTGGCACCTAACGCCTTGAATTTTTCTATAAACTTTTCGTAGCCTCTTTCAATGTGATAGATTTCTGCAATTTCTGTGGTTCCTTCAGCTACAAGCCCTGCCAGAACCATAGCCGCTCCTGCTCTTAAGTCAGTTGCAATTACCTGAGCTCCTTCCAGCTTTCTACCACCTGTAATAATGGCTTTATTTGTTCCATCAGTTTTAATGTTTGCACCCATTCGGTTAAGTTCTGCAACGTGCATAAAGCGATTCTCAAAAACAGTTTCAATTACTGTGCTCTCGCCTTCAACAGTTGTAAGGAATGCCATAAACGGTGACTGAATATCTGTAGGGAATCCCGGATACGGAAGTGTCTTTATATCTGTTGCAACCATATTCGGGTTCTCATTTGCAATAACATACATTCCCTCGTCAGTCATTTCAATTCTTACGCCGCATTCTCTCAGCTTTGCTGTAATCGGCTTAACATGATCAGGTACAATATTCTTTATTAGAATCTGTCCTCTCGTTATTGCCGCTGCAAGCATATATGTTCCGGCTTCGATTCTGTCCGGTACAACTGTGTGTGCTGCACCTTTCAGTGTCTCTACACCTTCGATTTTGATAATATCTGTACCTGCTCCCTTGATTCTTGCTCCCATCTTATTCAGGAAGTTAGCAAGATCTACAATTTCAGGTTCTTTGGCTGCGTTTTCAATAATGGTAGTTCCTTTAGCAAGAACTGCAGCAGTCATAATATTTTCTGTAGCGCCTACGCTTGGAAAGTCCAGATACACATCTGCACCAACAAGACCTCCCTCTCCGGCTCTTGCTTCAATAAAGTTGTCTTCAATTACAACTGTTGCTCCTAATGCTCTAAAACCTTTAAGATGCAGGTCAATCGGTCTCTTCCCTATACTGCAGCCGCCTGGTGAATAAACTTTGGCGCTGCCCGTTCTCGCAAGTAACGGTCCCATAATAAGGAAGGATGCTCTCATCTTGCTTACCAGTTCATAATCCGCTTCATTGGATTGTACAACCGGAGTATTGATTTTAAGTACTGATTCCTCCATCTCATTGATTTCGGATCCCAGCGAACGTAAAATATCTTTCATGACTGCAACATCGCGAAGGTCAGGAACATCTCTTATTATACATTCCTCTTCTGCCAGTATTGCGGCTGCCATGAGGGGTAGTACTGCATTTTTTGCACCACTAATAACGACCTCACCGTTCAATGGGCCACTTTTCTGCACTAAAAATTTTGCCACTTTAACAAGCCTCCATAATCTATTTTGCTTCTTATTTACAGATTCTTAAGTTCTTCAATGCACTTTGAGCATATGATTTTGCCATGAATGTCCTTAACATCTGTAACTTCGCCGCAAAAGATACAAGCAGGCTCATATTTTTTCAGCATAATATATTCCCCATCTACAAAAACTTCTAGGGAGTCCTCTGTTTTAATTCCTAAGTTTCTTCTTAATTCTACCGGGATAACAACTCTACCCAATGCATCAACCGGTCTTACAATTCCTGTTGCTTTCACAATAATCTCTCCTTTCGATTATCTCTTTTTCTTTTTCTTTTTCTTGTTTGAAGCTACGTTATTATTTTCCACTTTATTTTTTTCTTTGTTCTGTTTTACAGTGGACGCCACAGACCCTGCGGCCTTTACAACATTGGTCACTGCACCGATTGTGCTTGTTCCCTGAACTGCTTTTGCAAGATCGGAAACAACACCATGAACATCCCCTACAATTTCGTCAACTTCAACAGCCTTCTTTGCAGCCACTTCAGATATAACAGCTGCATCCTCTAATATTTTATTGGTTTTCTTAATAGTTGTTACTAAATTCTTAACAGCCACTATCAGGTAAACAACTAAAATTACAAGAGCGGCCAGCAGCAACCAGATTAAAGTTGTGCGCACATCAATAGTAACCATGTAAAAAAACCTCCTTTTTCCTTTTACAATTCTCTATTTCACTTTTTTCTCATATATTATACAATTTTTTCCATTGCATCGCAACGTTTTTCTCATTAAGATTCCTCTATTGTTTCTCATATATGCGACGTATTTCGTCTGTATAATCGCCATTTTCATCTCTTACGGCAAGAGGGTCTAAAATTTTCAGCTGGCGATTACCATTTCTCACACAGTGAACCAGCAGTATATTGGGTTTTTCCATTGGTTTTCCGCTGACAAAACGCATTTCCTTCGGCTCCAGCTTATGTTTTCTGCAGCTCTCGCAGATATCTATCAGTCTTGACGGCCTGTGCACCATATAGAAATCCCCTTTTTCCTTAAGCAGCCATGCCGCTTTGGCAATGAATGCATCCAGATTCGCAGTTGTCTCATGCCTGGCAATCATCTTTGCCCTGTTTGCACTTTCAATGCCACAATTCCCCGCCGTATAAGGCGGATTGGATGTAACAATATCAAAACTTCCTCTCAGGCTTTCTTCCTTCAGGTCTTTCAAATCTGTATGCAAAAAGGTGAGTCTGTCTTCCAGTCCATTATGTATTCTGTTCTTTTCGGCCAATTCCCATGAATTCTTCTGGACTTCCACACCGTAAATGGTTCCTGCTTTTGTTTTATGGGCGAGAATCAGTGGAACAATCCCCGTTCCCGTCCCAAGGTCAATAATCCGGCAGCTTTCCTTTGCCGCATTATTGGGTTTTGATGCAAAATCGGCCAGAAGCACAGCGTCAACTCCGTAACAAAACTCTTCCGGGTTCTGGTATATTTCAATCCCGCCAAATCCTGTATCATCTAATCGCAATTCCATAATCAGTCCTCGATCAGCTGCTTGATTTCATCGATATACTCTTCTTCTACTCCTTCGAATATATCATTAATCTTGTTGTCATTATGCTTGCGTTTTCCTATGCGCTTTATTTCGCTTTTCTTGTATGTGACAATGTCGGCACTCAGCTTTTCTTCTCCATCATCGTCCTTTTCACCGGTGTACAGTCTAACTCTGACTTTACTTTCCAGAATGTTTGTATCTACAACTTTTCCCATTCCATCTACAGTTTTAACTTTTTCCCCGTTGTCAGGCAGTCCTTTGCGAAGTTCCAGATACACGTCGTTCTCATACTTCAGGCAGCACATAAGTCTTCCGCAGATTCCGGAAATCTTTGTTGGATTAAGTGACAGATTCTGAACCTTCGCCATTTTAATTGACACCGGCTGGAAGTCTGACAGCCATGAGCTGCAGCAAAGCTTCTTTCCGCATGGACCGATTCCGCTGAGCATTTTTGCTTCGTCTCTCACGCCTATCTGTCTAAGTTCAATTCTCATCTTAAACACACTTGCCAGATCTTTAACCAGTTCTCTAAAGTCAACTCTTCCGTCTGCAGTGAAATAGAAAATAATTTTTCTGCTATCAAAAGTATATTCAACGTCAATCAGTTTCATATCCAGCTTATGATTGTCTATTTTTTCCTGGCAAAGCTGAAGTGCTTTACTTCTTTTTTCTTCGTTTTCCTGATGACGCTTTTTGTCCTCTTCTGTTGCAAATCTTATAATTTTCTTTAAGGGCTGAACAACTGTCTCTTCTTTTACCTCTGTAATTCCAAGTGTAATTGTACCAAACTCCAGACCTCTGGCTGTTTCCACAATAACCTGGTCGTTTACTTCAACCTCAAATTCGTCAGGATCAAAGTAGTATACCTTTCCGGCACTCTTAAACCTTACTCCTGCAACTCTTACCATAATTTATCCTCCAATTTTCAGAATTAAATTTCTAATAGCATATTTATAGTTAACGTTGGCCTGAAGGTCTCTTCGAGCCTCCTCAACGTAGTTTACGCCTTCAATAATCTTTTCTTCTCTGACAGGACACGGTCCGTCTGTTACCAGCATTTCTCTGTACAGTCGCTCCAGCCCGTCCAGAAGTGCAAAAGCAGCCTTTCTGTCTTTCACCTTTTTTGTGAGATAATCTCTTATCTCGAAAAAATATTTCCTGTCCAGCACCATCTGAAACACCTCTCTGGGCACTTCCATTTCTGCGGCATTTTCGTTTATAGTGTAATTTCCCAGTCTATAGATGATACATCTTGAAAGAATTGTCTGAATCAGATTTTCTGTATTTTCCGAAAGCAGGAATATTACTGTTCCCGGATTTGGTTCCTCCAGTGTCTTCAGAAGCCTGTTCTGAGCCCTGTCAGTCATCAGATCCGCATCGCAGATTATTGCAATGTTTCTCTCCCCTACCGGCTTATTCTTCAGTTTTTCCTGCAATTCAGTTATTGCTGCATTTTTCAGGGAACGTTCATCGGCTCTGATAATATGAAGATCTTCATAGTTATCATGTTCCAGCTTCCTGCAAATGATGCAGTGATCGCAGCCCACTCCAGGTGCTTCTCTGCAAAGTATAGCTTTTGCCATTTCTTTAGCAAAACCCTCTTTGTCAATGCAGCTGTCTCCCTCTATTATGTATGCATGGGAAACATTCCCCGACTCTATAGCTCTGCTTATTCTATTGGTTAATTTTCCAAATTCTCTATAGTCATTTAAAGACATAACTTTTTTAAAAAATCTCCTTATCCCAGGAACTTTTTGCTCGACTTTTGCTCAACTTTTACTCGACTTTTCTATCCTCTTACCTTTAAAGCCTTTTCAACCGCAGCAATTATGTCATCCCTGACAGCTTCCTTATCTCTTTGTGCATCCACGCAAACAAAACGTTCTCTGTAGTGTTCAGCTATTTTCAGATACCCCTCGTAAACTTTATTGTGAAATTCCAGTTTCTCCTGTTCCAGTCGATCCAGGTCATTTGTGTCAATTCGCGACCTGCCGATAGCCGGCGAAAGTTTCATCAGGAATGTGATATCCGGCATGCAGTCACCGACCGCATATTCGTTAATAACTCTAACCAGATCACCTAAACATCTTCCATAACCCTGATATGCAATACTCGAATCAATAAATCTGTCGCATACTACAACCTTTCCTTCTTTCAAAGCAGGTTTGATTACTTCTTCTACATGCTGCGCTCTACTGGCTGCATAAAGAAGCGCCTCTGTCATGTCGCACATTTCGCTGTTTTCATTATCAAGTATGATATTTCTCAGCTTTTCTCCAATATGCGTACCACCGGGTTCTCTGGTAAATATGCATTCTATATTGTTCGCTTCAAAAAAATCCTTAAGATAACCAATCTGTGTGGATTTTCCTGATCCATCAGGTCCTTCTAAAGTTATAAACAATCCCATATTCATTCTGTATCTCCTAAATGATTCAAAAACCTGGATAATCTTTTCTTATGCTATTATGCAGGAGCTGTTCCCTGCGGTATTCTGCTGCGCCCTGCGGTACTCTGCTGTTCCCTGCGGTACTCTGCTGTTCCCAGGCCATTCAAACTACATTCCGGCTACTTGGTAGCATCATCAACTAGACTTGTAAAAACTGCTGCAGCTATATATACAAGTGGACAACAAAGCAACGCACCAAATATTAATTTAAAGAAAATCATGATTCAATCTCCTTTACCTGCTACTTCGCACAAATATACATAATGATTATAGCATAGAATGAATTCAATATAAACATAAAATACTCATTAAAATTTTCCATGATTCCCAGCTTATTCCATGATGTAACTTAAAAAATCTGGGTCCGCGCACCCGTAATGCGCCCAGGCGCATGTTTATCTCTGAAATTGAATCAATCATGGCGCATGATTCGATGAGGCGCCATGTTTGCCTCTGAAATTGGATCAATCATGGCGCGTGGATTGGTGAAGCGCCATGTTTGCCTCTGAAATAGCATCAATCATGGCGCGGGATTCGATGAGGCGCCATGTTTGTCTCTGAAATAGCATCAATCATGGCGCGTGGATTGGTGAAGCGCCATGT
>JAQYNQ010000086.1 GCA_028727785.1 Eubacteriaceae bacterium
GGCGCCTGACCAATCCGCGTGCCATGTTGGATGCTCTTTTAGAGGCAAACATGGCGCCTGACCAATCCGCGCGCCATGTTGGATGCTATTTCAGAGGCAAACATGGCGCCTGAACCGAGCTCCGCGCCATGTTCCATGCTATTTCAAGGGCGAACATGGCGCCTGACCAATCCGCGCGCCATGTTCCATGCTATTTCAAGGGCAAACATGGCGCCTGACCAATCCGCGCGCCATATTGAATCTTCGAAGGGTACTCTTCTTAATATTGCGGAAATAATCTCCTGCATAATAAAAAAGGGGGCATATCACATTAGTGAATGATTTGATATGACCACTAATGCGACAGCCCTCAATAATAAATAATTCAACCCTCTTACAGCACAGGAATCTCTGGCTTTCCAACCTCTCCCCATACCTTCTTAACTTCACTGCAATTATATTGTTCGTATGCAGCACAGCAGGCCGGGCAGCCGCCAATGACAAGAATTCTGTCATAGTTCTCGCCCTCTTCAGCAATAAAGAAATCATGCTGACTGTTTGCTTCCACTGTTTCTTTATAAAAGGCACCTCTGTCATAGCGGGGATTACATCCGCCGCAGAATCTAACGCCTATTCTCATAGCCTTTCTTCTCCTCTCAGAATTCTTCTTGCCATATCGAGAAGATCTTCACTTAAAGATGTATCCAGAATCACATCTTTGACACCTTCAACATTAGCCATAACTTCGGCTTTTATAACACTTTCTATAGTTTCCTGAGCTGAGGGACAGCTGGCACATGCACCTGTCAGCTTTACGAAGGCAACATTGTCTTCAAGCCTGGTTAAAACGGCACCGCCGTAATGATCGGCCAGAATGGGATTTACTCTCTCTTCTAGGACTTTTTTTATTCTGTCTTCCCTCTTTCATTTCCTTTTCATTACATTTATTTTCCTAAAAATCATATCTAATCTGCTCCTTTTTTTCAAGTTTTTATCAACACTGCAATTTCGACGGCAATTTCTCAAAAAATCTTTTAAATTTGTGTGAAAAAACCATATTATTTCTCAATTATTTGTGGTAAACTGTTAACTAAGTATTTACAAACAAACAAAACAATAAATTTATGAGGAAAGGTTGATAAAGACAGCATGGACAAGAAAATCATGTTAGGTAATGAAGCCTTCGCCAGAGGTGCTTATGAGGCAGGCGTCAAGGTAGTTTCTTCATACCCTGGAACTCCAAGTACCGAGGTTACAGAAACTATGGCCAAGTATAAAGAAGTACATACGGAATGGGCGCCTAACGAAAAATGTGGCGTGGAAGTTGCCATCGGTGCTTCTGTTGGCGGAGTTCGCTCTCTTTCAACAATGAAGCATGTAGGATTGAATGTTGCAGCTGACCCATTCTTTACAGCAGCATACACCGGAGTGACAGGTGGTGCAGTAATCCTGGTTGCAGACGATAACGGATGCCACTCCAGTCAGAACGAACAGGATTCACGTTACTATGGAAAGAGTGCCGGAGTGCCGGTTCTTGAACCTGCTGACGCTGCAGAATGCAAGGAGTTCATGAAAAAAGCCTACGAATTAAGTGAGAAATATGACACAATTGTTTTGATGAGATCAAATACAAGAGTATCTCATTCCCGTGGCATAGTAGAATTAGGCGAAAGAGAAGAAAGAAAAGTTATCCCTTACGTAAAGGATATCCAGAAACATGTAGCTATGCCTGCAATGGCCAGAAAGCTGCATGTTGCTCAGGAAGCAAGAATGAAAAAGATTGAAGAAGATTCTTCTGCAATGGACTTCAATCGTGTGGAAATGAAAGATACAAAAGTGGGAATAATCACAAGCGGCATCTGCTACCAGTACGTTAAAGAAGCACTTCCTGAAGCAAGTGTTCTCAAGATGGGTATAATTAACCCTCTGCCTAAAAATCTTATCGCAGATTTTGCTTCCAAAGTGGAAAATCTGTATGTTATTGAAGAAGGTGACCCATTCTTCGAAGAACAGATCAGAGCTATGGGAATAACTCTTGCAGGCGGCAAGGAATTATTTACTATTCAGGGTGAATACAGTGCAAACATGATCAGAGAAGCCTTCGGACTTCCTGTACCTGCAAGCGTAACTGTAGAAGATGCTCCCGGCAGACCACCTCTGCTATGTGCAGGATGCCCTCACAGAGGATTATTCCACGTACTGAATAAATTAAAAAAGACTGTTATGGGAGACATTGGCTGTTACACTCTTTCAGCTCTTCCACCAACATCATCAATAGATTCATGCCTGTGCATGGGTGCATCAATCACAATGGCACACGGTTTCGAAATGGCTACAGGAAACTGTACAGATGTTGTTGCAGTACTTGGAGATTCAACATTCTTCCACTCAGGAATTACCGGTCTGGTAAACATGTACTACAACGGAAGCAAGGGCACAGTCATTATCCTTGATAACAGAATCACAGGTATGACAGGTCATCAGCAGAACCCTGCAAGCGGAAAGAACGCCATGGGTGAGGAAGCTCCGGCAATCGATATCCGAACCCTTTGTCAGGCAATCGGAATCAAAAACGTTGTAGAGGTAGACCCTCTTGATATTAAAGCCGTTGAAAAAGCAGTAAAAGAAGAAACTGCAAGAGAAGAGCTTTCAGTGATTATTACCAAGAGACCTTGCGTTATGATTGTTAAGCAGACTGACCCTCCATATGAAATCAGCGAAGACTGCAGAAACTGTAAGCAGTGCATGAAGATTGGCTGTCCTGCCATTGAATACAGAGACGGAAAGCCATTCATCATCACAGACAGCTGCATCGGCTGCGGTTTGTGTTCACAGGTATGTAGCTTTGACGTTATCAAAGCCTGCAGAAAGGAGGCCAAGTAATGAAAGCTAAGAAAAACATTCTTATCGTAGGCGTTGGCGGTCAGGGTACACTGCTGGCCAGCGTGCTTCTTGGAAATCTGGCACTTCTAAAAGGTTTTGATGTGAAACTCTCAGAAGTTCACGGAATGTCACAGCGTGGAGGAAGCGTTGTAACACACGTTAAAATAGACGAGGAAGGTGTTAATTCTCCTCTTATCGAAAAAGGTGATGCAGATGTTATCATTGCATTCGAAAAACTGGAGGCCTACAGATGGCTGCCTTATCTTAAGGAAGGCGGCATTATGTACGTTAACACTCAGGAAATTGTACCTATGCCGGTTATTTTAGGGCAGGCAAAGTATCCGGAAAACATAGATGAGGTACTAAAGGCAAACGCCGGCAGTATCAAAGCCTTCGATGCTCATGCAATCGCAGAGGAATGCGGAAGCGTTAAGGCGGTAAACGTTGTTCTTCTAGGTGCTGCTTCAAACAGCATGCCGTTCACTGAGGAAGAGTGGATGAAGGTAATAGAAGAAAACGTTAAACCTAAGTTCATAGAACTGAACAAAAAAGCATTTAGTTTTGGAAAGGAAGTATAAGCCCTATGATTTGGAACAAGGAAATGGAATGTGCAGACCGCGAAACCATGCGTGCACTTCAGCTGGAAAAATTACAGAAAACCGTAAAATACGAGTATGAAAATGTTGCTCCTTACAGAAAGAAAATGGACGATGCAGGAGTAAAGCCTGAAGACATTAAGACACTTGAAGATATCAGAAAGCTGCCTTTTACAACTAAGGAAGATCTGGCTGCCAACTATCCAAAGGGACTGTTTGCTGCAAAGGATGAAGATATAGTGAGAGTTCACGCATCATCAGGAACTACAGGAAAACCTAAAATTGCAGGCTACACAAGAGGCGACCTCGACATCTGGGGCGAAGTTGTTGCAAGAGCACTTACATGCGCAGGTCAGGACAAGAACTCAGTTGTTCAGGTTGCTTACGGATACGGATTGTTTACAGGTGGTCTTGGCGCACACCTCGGTGCTGAAACTATCGGCGCAACAACAATTCCTATGAGCAGCGGAAATACTCAGAAGCAGATTATGTTCATGAAAGATATGAAGAGCACTGCATTCTGCTGCACTCCCTCATATGCACTGACAGTTGCCGAAGGGGTTGCAAAAGCAGGCATAGATCCAAGTGAGCTTTCACTTCAGGCCGGTGTCTTCGGAGCTGAACCATGGACTCAGGGAATGAAGGAAAGCATTGAAAAAGGACTTGGAATAAAGGCTTACGATATCTACGGCTTAACTGAAATCATCGGACCTGGAGTTTCAATCAGCTGTGACGAAAACAACGGAATGCATATTCAGGAAGACTATTTCTATCCTGAAATCATCGATCCTGAAACATTAGAACCGCTTCCTGACGGAGAGATCGGCGAATTAGTATTTACTACTTTAGGTAAGGAAGGTTTCCCAATGATCAGATACAGAACAAGAGACCTTTGCTACCTGATGAGAGATAAGTGTGCATGCGGAAGAACTACTGTAAGAATGGGCAAGATTCTTGGAAGAACTGACGATATGCTTATCATCAGAGGAGTTAATGTATTTCCTTCACAGATTGAAGAAGTTATCTCCAGATTTAAAGAACTGACAATCAACTACATGATTTACGTAGGAAGAGAAAACAACAAGGATACATTTGACTTAGAAGTTGAACTTGCACCGGGACTTGAAATCGATGATATCGGTTTTGTTGAAGACTTAAGATCAAGAGTTGATCATGCACTTCGTGATATGCTTGGAATCGGCTGCAAGATTAAGTTCCTGAACGCAGATACTCTTCCAAGAAGTACAGGAAAAGCAGTTAGAGTTAAAGATACAAGAGAGCTACATGATAAATAAGGAGGCGGCAAAATGTTAATCAAACAGGTATCAGTATTCGTTGAGAATACAACAGGCAGACTACATAAGCTGACTAAGATTCTTGCAGATGCAAATATCGACATCATCGCCAGCACTATTGCAGAAACTACAGATTTCGGAATCCTTCGCTGTATCCTTCCTGATCCTCAGGCAGGAGCTGATCTCCTTAAATCAAAGGGTTTCAACGCAAGTTTAACTGATGTTATTGCAGTTTCCATCGAAGATAAGGTAGGCGGTTTTGATGCTGTTCTTGCTGAACTGGCTGATGCACAGATAGGCGTTAAGTACATCTATTCAACTGTTAAGAATGCCGGCGGAAATGCTGTTATCGTTATGAAACCTGAAGACCCTGCAAAGTCTGTAGAAGTGCTTGCTGCAAAGGGAATCAAACTGGTATCAATTGAAGACTTTATGGCATAAGTCACCATATTGAATAAGGCATAATTAAAAGGAACTTATTGATTTTACTCAATAGGTTCCTTTTTCATGCCTTCTGTTACATTTTCAGCTTACAGGCATTCCATTGCTCCGCATCCTCCGATGGAATGCTTTACTCTGTCCTTCTCTTCTGCGGTCTTTGCATCGTTCCATTGATCCATCGTTCCAACCAGATATCCTGTTATTCTTCTGATTCTTTCAAACGGAATATCCTCCAGGTAGTACTTGAGATCGACATAATCTCCATCTACAGTCACTTCTACATGTGCAGGCTTCTTGCCGTTCTTCTCAATGATATGATCAATGTATGCCTGCTTTTCCTGTTCACTCAATTCAATATTTGAAATAAATGTCATTTTTAATTCATCTCCTTGTACTTTTATGATTTCTTTAATAGTTTTCTGCGTTTAATTCAAAATAGCTCTGAGGGTGATTGCATGTAGGGCAAACTTCAGGTGCTGCAGTACCCATTACAATATGACCGCAGTTTCTGCATTTCCAAACCTTCACTTCGCTCTTTTCAAATACTTCTCCTGCTTCAATATTTGCAAGAAGCTTTAGATAGCGTTCCTCGTGGTGTCTTTCAACAGCACCTACAAGTCTGAATTTAGCGGCCAGTTCAGGAAATCCCTCTTCTTCTGCAGTTTTAGCAAAACCTTCATACATGTCAGTCCATTCGTAGTTTTCTCCCTCTGCTGCTGACTTTAGATTCTGTGATGTATTTCCGATGCCGTTAAGTTCCTTAAACCACATTTTTGCATGTTCTTTTTCGTTGTCGGCAGTTTCCTGGAAGATTGCGGACATCTGTTCATAACCTTCCTTCTTTGCCACTGATGCAAAGTATGTGTATTTATTTCTCGCCATTGATTCTCCGGCAAAAGCTGCCTCTAGATTCTTTTCAGTCTGTGTACCTGCGTACTTGTTGCTCATTTTAAAATCCTCCTTGTTAATCTTTCAATTTAAGCTTTCAATCACTGTCTGCAGCCTTCGCAAGTATAATATACCTTCAGGTCATATGACAGTATACTCTCTCCTAGTTTATCCTCTATATCCTTAGAATAGTCACAAAATTTCATATCAGAAATCTTTCCGCACCTGCTGCATATAAGATGATCGTGTCTGTCGTCGATGCGGTCATATCTGTCCGGTGATCCTTCCATAACGATTTTCCTGACCATTCTGTCAGCTGCAAGCTGATTAAGGTTGTTATATACAGTTGCCAGCACTACTTTAGGATGGTTCTTTTTCATTTCCAGAAAAATCTGCTCTGCTGTAGGATGACAGTACGAACTGTTGACTATTTCCAGAATTCTTTTTGCATATTTCGTCATTTTTTGTCTCCATCATTCTTAGAATAATTCTAATTCTAAAAATATATTACACTATATATATGGATATGTCAACCTTTTTTCTTGCAATTCCCACTATATATAACTATATATAATAATATAAAAACAGCACACATCGTGCATATTAATACTATATATTCATTGACATTGAACACCAAAAAAGCTATGATAAAGTATTAGAAAAAAGGAGGTAGATAACATTGGAAAATAAATTTCAGTATTATTTAAGAGTTTTTAAAGAAGCAAGTTTTGGAAAATTTTTTAAGGTATTAAATACAGCACATGAACGTTCAGGAAAGAACAGAGTGTTCCTTTTTTTCGATATACTGAACTGTATGAGGAAGTACGGTGCAGGTTACAATGATTACGTTATTTTCGAGTTCTGGGATCTGAAGCCGGAACAGAGAGACACGTATATGACTCGTTTCAGAAGCAAGAAGTTCATCATGTTCATGAATGACCATGATTATGCCCATTACTTCGATAACAAAAATGAGTTTAACGTAAAGTTCAAGGACTTTATCAAAAGAGAATGCATTGACATGGAAACAGCGTCCAGGGAAGATGTTATCAACTTCTTTAACACCAGAAAGAAGATTTTCTGCAAGATGAAGGATCTTACCTGCGGTATCGGTGCGGAAAAGCTGATAACAGAAGACTTCAAGGACGGTGAAGAATTCTACAAGTATGTTCAGGAAAAAGGCTTTGCTACTCTTGAAGATGTAATTGACAATCATCCTGATATTGACAAGATTTATCCGTTCTCAACCAACACAATGAGAATAATAACTTTAGTCGACGCAAAAGGTGAAGCTCATGCAATCTACGGTGTATTCAAAATGGGTATCAACGGAAGAGTTGTTGACAACTATGGACTTCACGGACCGGTTGATCTTGAGACCGGAGAATTCCTCTACCCTGCTCACTCTGGTGATACAACTGCAGGACGTCATTATACGGAACATCCTTACAGCCACACACCTCTTGTTGGAATGAAGGTTCCTTATGCTGTTGAAGCTTTGAGATTCGCAGAAAAGGCAGCACTGGTAGTTCCACAGATGAGATACGTAGGCTGGGACGTTGCACTTACTCCTGACGGACCTGCAATAATTGAAGGAAACAACTACTGTGCTCATGACTTCTGGCAGCTTCCCGGACAGACTCCCGGAGGTATTGGTATTATGCCTACTATTAAGAAATATATACCGGAGTTTGAATACTAAGTTGACAAATAACAAATAACATTATGACATAAGGAAACAGATATGCAAAAATTTAGATTTTTAATCGCACTTGCTGCAGCAAAGCTTTCAATTGTCGCTTTGAAAATCACAAGACACAATGGAACTAATTTCCCCGGGGTTTTGGCTCTGCGCATCTGTCCTGATTTTATCAGGTACATTGGAAAGCCTAAGAGAGTAATTGCTGTATCAGGTACTAACGGAAAGACAACAACTTGTAATATGATTCTGGATGCTTTGACAATGGATGGCAAAGAAGTCGTAAACAACAGAATGGGCTCCAATATTAATTCAGGCATTGCTACAAGCCTTATCCAGAATGCAACACTGACAGGAAAATGCAAGCTTGATATGGGTGTATTCGAAGTGGATGAGCGCTCCGCATTAAGGATTTTCCCTTATCTGAAACCCGACTACATGCTTATTACCAATCTTTCTCGAGACTCGATCATGAGAAACGGTCATCCGGAATACATTCAGAGAATTCTGACGAAATACATTCCAAAGGAAACCAGACTCATTCTTAACGCTGACGATCTGATTTGTTCAAATGTGTCTCCGGAAAATGAAAGAGTCTACTTCGGTATTGAAAGAATGCCGGGTGACAAAGACAGATGTGATAATCTGATTCAGGATTTCCAGATTTGTCCTGAATGCAGACATAAACTGGAATTTGAATACGTAAGGTACAGTCATATCGGTCGTGCCTTCTGTCCACACTGTGGATTTAAGGCGCCGGATTACGGCTATGCAGGCTGTAATGTGGATCTTGACGCAATGACAATTCAGGTCAGAGAAGATGTTTGTGGCGGTGAAATTGCTACATACAGACTTCTAAACGACAGTGTCTACAATATTTATAATGTGGTTTCCGCCGTTGCCCTGTTCCGCCAGCTAGGCTATTCAAGAGAACAGATTCAGGAGTTCTTCAATAGGATGAGCATCGTCGGTACTCGCTACGATATTAAAAAAGTCGCAGATAAGAAGATTCATATGATGCTTGCAAAAGACAAGAATGCATTTGCCGGCTCCAGAGTATTTGAGTACATCTCCCAGACTCCCGGTACTAAAGAAATAATCATTATGAACAGCTGTCAGGACGACGCTGTTCACTGGTCAGAAAATATCTGCTGGCTTTATGACTGTGATTTTGAATTCTTAAATCATGAAAGCATAAAGAATATTGTAGTCTGTGGTCCAAGAGTAAAGGACTATCGTTACAGACTTCTGCTTGCAGGTGTGCCTGATGAAAAGATTTCTTATACCGATAAGGAAATTGATGCACCCAAGCAGCTTAAGTACCTCGACAATGACAATATTTTCGTTCTATACGGCACTGATTCAATCACTTTAGGATATAAGGTGGCTGAGCGAATAGAAAGGAGTATATCATGCGAATAGAAATTCTTTTTCCTGAGATATGCAACCTGTACGGAGAGCTGTTCAATATGGAACTGATAAAGAAATCCTGTCCTGACGCAGAATTTACTGAAACTAACTTAAATGATGAGCCATTGTTTTCTTCAGATATGCCTGACCTGATATATATGGGAACAATGTCAGAAAAGTCGCAGGAGCTGGTCATAGAAAAGTTAAGCGCATACAAGGATAGAATTGCTGAACTCATAGAAAAAGGAGCAAACTTTCTTATTACAGGAAATGCCCTTGAAATTTTCGGCAATATAATTGAGGACAAAGACGGAACTGTTGTGAAAGGTCTGGGCTTATTCCCGTTCACAACCAAAAGAGATATGATGAACCGATTTAATTCACTGTATATTGGGGAATTCACCCCTGATGACAGTGAGTCAGCCATGAAGATTGTAGGTTTTAAAAGCCAGTTTACACACTCATACTGGAACAATGCTGCTTCTGTCTCACCTCTTTTTGAAACACTTAGGGGTCCCGGACTGAATCCGGACATCAAGGGTGAAGGAATCCGGGTAAACAACTTTATGGCAACTTATGTGATTGGACCTCTTCTAGTTCTAAATCCGCCATTTTCCAAGTATCTTCTGGCAAAATGTGGCACTGCAGACAATTCTATTGTTTTTGAAGATGCTGCCATGGAAGCTTACAATGCCAGAGTCGAGGAATACTCTGATGAAAGCACAGGTTTCTATTATTAGCTTCAGATTGTAATAATATGATGAAAATAAAATAATACCAAAAACAAAGAGACACAGCTGAGGAGAAAATCAGCTGTGTTTTGCTATTGTTAGATAGTGTATGTAGTGTGTATAGTGTATAGTATATAGTGTGTAGTATTATAAGCTTTGAAGTTATTAGAACGCCTTCTTCAGAATGTCCAGGATATCTTCCTTAGTAACACCCTGTCTAGGGTTGAAATTAAGAACCGGTTCATGCAGTGCATCTTCAGCAAGTCTGTCAAGAGATTCTTCAGAAATTCCCTGTTCTGAAATAGTCTTAACTCCAAGAAGCTTAATCATCTTTAACAGTTCATCAGATAGCAGATACTTGTCTGTGTCAATATTTCCGGTTGTTTCCAGTCCTATTGCTTCAGCCATTTCAACCATCTACTGTGGGCAGCTTTCTGCATTGTATCTGATAACATATGGCAGTACGCAAGCGTTAGCCATACCGTGAGCAAGTCCGAAATGAGCACTTAATGTATGAGCTATTGCGTGAACCATACCAAGGTTTGCATTAGAGAATCCATATCCAACGATAATGCATCCCAGCATCATCTGTTCTCTGGCTTCAAAATTCTTACCGTCAGCAACTGCTGCAGGAAGAGCCTTGTGGAATATTTTCAGGGCCTCGATAGAGTTGTGCTTTGATAATGGTGTGGCCATATTTGAAATATAACTTTCTACAGCGTGTGTAATTGCGTCCATACCTGTAGCTGCAGTTACTGAAGCGGGAACTGACAGTGTGAATTCAGGGTCAGCGATTACATGAGTAGGAGTAATCTTATTGTCAATTACAACATATTTGATAACCTTTTCTGTATCAATCAGTGCTGAAACGTTTGTAATTTCACTGGAAGTACCTGCAGTTGTAGGAACAGCGATCAGCGGCAGAACAGAATTCTTAACCATTCCGATTCCACCATATTCTCCGATTGTTCCCGGATTTGTCATCAGAACGTTAACAGCCTTGGCTGTGTCCATGCTGCTTCCGCCACCAACTGCGATGAAAGCCTGAACTTCGGCTTCTTTAGCCACTGCTGCAGCTTCTTCAACAATCTGGTTTGTCGGATTAGGAATAACCCCGTCATATACAGTAATCTCCACTCCGGCCTTCTTAGCCTCTTCGATTACCTTAGTTCCGATACCAACTTCCATGATCATCTTGTCACAAACAACCATTACTTTGTTTACATTTAATACTTTAAGTATTTCAGGCAGTGTTGCGATTGCATCCTTACCAAAATTTACATTGCTGCTTGCAAAGAAATTGTAGCTCATGTTAATTACCCCTCTTAGTCAATAATCATTTACACTAAAAACTTGTTTATATTCTAGTAAAGGTTACTGTTTCAAACAAGAACAAAACAAGCAATTCTGTCAAAATCCATCATTAATACTTGAAATGTACACCTGTTTTGTCATATTATATTTGTATTATTAAAAATTATCCATAAGGGGGAAATATTCATGAAAACGAATAACGCAAAGGCTGTAGTCACAGTTGTAGGTAAAGATATGGTAGGTATTCTTGCTAAGGTTTCAGCTGCGTGTGCTGATGCACAGGCTAACGTAGTCGAAGTAACACAATCCGTTCTGGATGAGTTTTTCTGCATGATTATGATTATCGATATTGAAAAGGCAACTATGCAGATTGACCAGCTTCAGCAGTCAATTTCAAACAGTGTTCCTGATATGAAGGTGCACGTTATGCATGAGAACATTTTCAATTCCATGCACAGAATTTAAAAAAAATCTGAATTGATTATTGCTGAGGAGGTTTTGATAAAATGATAAACACACAAGATATCATGGAAACCATTACCATGATACAGGAAGAGAATCTGGATATACGTACAATCACTATGGGAATTTCACTTATTGATTGTGCTGACAGTGACATTGATAAGTCATGCGAAAAGATTTATGACAAGATTTACAGATATGCAAAAGATCTGGTTTCTACAGGAGAAAAAATTGAAAAGAAGTATGGTATTCCAATTGTAAACAAGAGAATTTCTGTAACTCCAATCTCGATGCTTGTAGGAGTTTCCGGCGGTGACCCGGTGAAATATGCAAAGACTCTGGACAGGGTTGCAAAGGATGTGGGAGTTAATTTCATCGGCGGTTTTTCTGCCCTTGTTCAGAAAGGTTTCAGTGCCGGAGACAGAGAATTAATTGAAGCAATTCCACGTGCCCTGGCTGAGACTGATTTAGTATGTTCATCAGTAAATATCGGTTCAACTAAAGCCGGAATCAATATGGATGCTGTTAAAATCATGGGAGAAACTGTGTGCAAGGCATCAGAATTAACCAAAGACAAACAGTGCATCGGCGCTGCCAAGCTGGTTGTTTTCTGTAACGCTGTTGAAGATAACCCATTCATGGCAGGTGCATTCCATGGAGTGGGAGAAGCGGACTGCGTGCTAAGCGTTGGAGTTTCCGGTCCGGGAGTAGTTCGTTCAGTGCTTTCTAAAATGCCGGATACTGCATCAATGAATGAAGTTGCAGAAACAATAAAGAAAACTGCATTTAAGATTACAAGAATGGGTCAGCTTGTTGGTACAGAAGCTGCTGAAATGCTGGGAGTACAGTTCGGTATCATCGACCTGTCTCTTGCACCGACACCTGCTGTAGGCGACTCAGTTGCTCATATTCTTGAGGAAGTAGGTCTGCAGCAGTGCGGAGCACATGGTACAACTGCTGCACTTGCAATGCTAAACGACGCTGTAAAGAAAGGCGGAGTAATGGCAAGTTCCAGCGTAGGCGGCTTATCCGGAGCCTTCATCCCTGTAAGTGAAGACGCAGGCATGATTGATGCGGCAAGAAAGGGAGTTCTTTCCCTTGAAAAGCTGGAGGCAATGACTGCAGTATGTTCCGTAGGACTTGATATGATTGTTATCCCCGGTGATACAGATCCTGCAATCGTATCAGCTATTATCGCCGATGAGGCGGCTATAGGCATGGTAAACAGCAAAACCACTGCTGTACGTGTAATCCCTGCTATCGGCCTTAAGGAAGGCGAGGAACTGGATTTCGGCGGGCTGTTAGGCTATGGTCCTGTAATGCCGGTAAGAAGACAGTCACCTGCTAAGATGATTAATCGCGGAGGAAGAATTCCGGCACCGCTTCAGAGTCTGAAAAACTAATTTAGTATTACATATGTACACAAATAAAAGGGCATATCGCATTACGAATAAATAAATGTGATATGCCCCTTATTTTATGAGAAGAATTAATTTTATTAACTAGATTAAAGTAGCTAAATGCTTCAGTGTTCTTACCATCTGGTTAGTGTAGTTCATTTCGTTGTCATACCATGATACTACTCTTACTTCATACATGTGTTCTCCGC
>JAQYNQ010000087.1 GCA_028727785.1 Eubacteriaceae bacterium
TAAACAACTGCACAAAGAACCCTAAAAGACTTACTGTTATCAATCCTGACACACTTAAAGTTATCAGAACAGTTGATATTTCAATTCCTTCGACGATGACGGGTTCATCAAGCAGTGAATCAACCGGCATTACAGGATTCAGTTCCATTACATATAACAGGAAAAAAGAAAAGTATGTGGTTCTGACAAAAGGAAAAAGTGGATTCTTATTCTTAGATAAGAATTTCAATGTGATGGAATACATGCCACTGGATTATAAAAATACGGGAAAGCTATGGCAATGCATTGATTCTACAGATGAATACCTGATGATTGCACACAGCCCCGGCAGTGTTGCACAAAATGTTATCGCCGTTTATGACTGGCAGGGAAGATTTGTTACAAATATAATTCTGCTTAATCAGTATGAACTGGAGAATATTTATCACGTAGGAACTCAATTCTATGCAACATATTATGTAACAGATTATTCTTCAGGTGAGCTAAATCGGAAAAACTATATTTTTAAGTTTAATCTGAAGGAAGAACGTTCCTGGGTCAAATATAATGTTGCCAAACCAACAAAACCGTATATGCCCAAAAGCCCGGTACCGATAAAACCGAAGAAATCTGCCGTCACAGCAAGTGTGAAGCTTAACTGGTATAAGTCAGGATATGGCAAAGGCTATAAAATATACAGAGCAGCGTCAAAGACTGGAAAATTCACATTAATCAAAACCCTCGATAACTTAAGTACTGTTTCATATACTGATAAAAACCTTAAGCGAAACAAGACTTACTACTACAAAATACGCTCGTATAAAGTTTCAAGGGGGAGAACATATTATAGCAAATATACAACAATAAAAAGCGTAAAGACATTATAGCCTTTGCGCTTTTTTAATATATTTACATCCCTGGTACGAGCCTCTCAGATGCAGTTCTGAGTTGATTCCATTTAGAATTGTTCTCTTTCTGTAACTCCATTCCGGTGTGATAAGAATATTTCTTGGTGCATCGCCTGTCATACGATGTATAACAATTTCAGGTGGAATAATCTCAAGCAAGTCGCATACGAAAGAAACGTAATCATCAATAGAAGGAAAGGAGTTGTATTCGGAATAATCTTTTTCCATTCGCGATCCTTTTACTACATTTAGAAGATGAAGCTTCAGCCCCCATGCACCTGATGAGCATACATATTTCACTGATTCAATCATATCATCTCTGCTTTCACCGGGAAGTCCTAGAATCAGATGAACTACGACTTTGATTCCTCTTTCACACAGTGCAGAAATCGCCTTGTCAAAAACAGGAAGATCATAGCAGCGATTAATAAGCTCTGCAGTTTCATTGTGAATAGTCTGTAGTCCCAGTTCTACCCAAAGAAAGTGTTTTTCATTTATTTCTGATAGCAAATCAAGAACTTCATCGTTTATACAGTCAGGTCTTGTAGCTATAGCGATACCGGAAATCAGCGGATTGTCAAGTGCTTCGTAGTATTTCTTTCTAAGCACGTCTACAGGAGCGTATGTATTTGTATGGTTCTGAAAATATGCCAGATATTTTGCCTTTGGCCACTTTTCAGATAAAAGATTTATCTGATCTTCAATAGTTGAAGCAAAATCTCCACCTCCGCCCTCAGAGCAGAAAAGACAGCCACCGAAACCTTTTGTACCGTCTCTGTTTGGACATGTAAAACCACCATCAATAGCCAGTTTTACAGTCTTTTCACCAAACTCTTGTTTTAAATATGAACTTACTGAATTTATTAACTGTTTCATAGCAAACCTCTTTTTTTAAAGTCAATAATATGGTATAATATTTTGTCATAAATGTGAAGAATATTTTACGTAAAGGAGTGTACATTTTGTGAAGAAAATGCTGTTGCACAGTTGCTGCGGACCTTGCAGCACATCTGTAATAGAAAGACTTGCACCGGATTATGACATCACCGTTTTCTTTTATAATCCCTGTATTACTAACAGAGCAGAGTACGAGAAAAGAAAAGAGAATCAGCTTAAGTTTATAAGTGAATTTAATGAAGAACACGGTCTTAAAATAGACTTCATTGAAGGAAAGTATGATTCCAATGAATATTTTAAAAGGGTAGAAGGCCTTGAAAAAGAACCTGAAGGAGGCAGACGATGCACGGTGTGTTTCCATCAGAGATTAGAGGAAACCGCAAGATATGCTGCTGAAATGGGTTTTGATATTTTTACTACAACTCTTACGGTAAGTCCTCATAAGAATTATACTCTGATAGCCGGAATCGGGAAGGAATATGAGGAAAAATACGGACTTCCGTTCTTTGATCTTGACTTCAAAAAGAAAGCAGGATTTCAGAGAAGCATAGAGCTATCTAAAGAACATGAATTGTACAGGCAGAACTATTGTGGCTGCGTGTATTCAATATATTAAACCATTTAAAGGAGATGAGTAAAATGGCAGAATTAATTAAACCGGAAAACTACAGTTCCGCAATCGATCAGATGGAGACACAGAGAGCCATCAAGAAAATCAAGGATTATTTTCAGCAAGAACTGGCATACGGCCTGAATCTAAGAAGAGTTTCAGCACCTCTTTTCGTAGCACCTGAAAGTGGTCTGAATGACAACCTGAACGGAGTGGAAAGAAGAGTATCCTTTACATTAAAGGATATTGATGAACGCACCGTTGAAATTGTTCAATCACTTGCAAAATGGAAAAGAAATGCCCTTGGAAAATACGGTATCAAACCCGGTCATGGAATTTATACAGACATGAATGCTATCAGAAGAGATGAAGAATTAGATAACCTTCATTCAGCATATGTGGACCAGTGGGACTGGGAAAAGGTTATTTCAAAGGAACAGCGAACACAGGAATACCTGCATGAAACAGTAACAATTATTTATAATGCAATAAAGAATCTGGGCGATTATGTAAACAGACTTTACAGAAATATTCAGACAGAGATTCCTAATGATATTTACTTCATTACAACCCAGGAACTGGAGGACTTATATCCAAATAAGACTCCTAAAGAAAGAGAAGATTTAATCTGTAAGCAGCACGGAGCTGTTTTTATTGAAAAAATAGGCGGACAGCTGAAATCAGGTGAAAAACACGATGGAAGATCTCCGGATTATGATGACTGGGAATTAAATGGAGATATAATTCTTTGGAACGATGTTCTTAACAGAGCTTTCGAAATCTCATCCATGGGTATCAGAGTAGACGCTGAAGCTATGGACAGACAGTTAACTTTAGCGGGTGCTGATGACAGAAGAGAGCAGGCATTCCATAAGGCTATTCTAAATGACGAACTTCCATATTCAATCGGAGGAGGAATCGGTCAGAGCCGTCTATGTATGTTTTTCCTGAGAAAAGCACACATCGGAGAAGTTCAGGCATCAATCTGGCCGGATTCAATGATTGAAGAATGCAGAAAGGCAAACATTATTCTGCTGTAAATTATATTAAAAAATGAGGATCTGATGAAATACGTTAATGTAGTAGTTGATAATAAAAGTAAATACACAGACACTTTTTTTACATACAGTGCTGATGATAGTGTAAAAGTGGGCGATGTGGTTTATGTACCTTTTAACAGAGGTAACAGCAAGAAAACTGCTTACGTATTTCAGTCAGATGTTACCCCCGAGTGTCAGCTGTCTCAAATAAAATCAATTGAGTCAGTTGACCCGGTTATTTCTCTTACTGAGGAAATCATGGACACCTGCAGGTGGATGAAAACAAGATATGGTATCAAGTATCTGGATGCGGTCAGATGCTTCCTGCAACCCGGAAAACCGACAAAGGCGGGCAAAGAAAAGGAGCCGTACAAGGATGCAGCAGGAGAGATACAAAATATCGGGTCTCTTACTTCTGAACAGGAAAAGGCTGTGAAACGCATTGCCGCTTCTATCAAAGCGGGCAGGCAGGAGAATTTTCTTCTTCATGGCGTAACCGGGAGCGGAAAGACAGAAGTCTACATGCAGGTTATAGAGAAAACAATTCAGGAAGGAAAAACAGCTATTATGCTTGTGCCTGAAATTGCTCTCACTAAGCAGATAATTGATCGTTTCATCGGAAGATTCGGCAAGGATTCCATTGGCATACTTCACAGTAAGCTTACAAAAAGAGAACGATTCGATGAATGGCTCAGAATCAGGCAGGGAAAAGTAAAAATAGTAATAGGAGCAAGACTTGGAGTGTTTGCTCCACTGGAAAACATTGGTCTTATCATTTTAGATGAAGAACATGAGGCCACTTACAAATCAGATATGACTCCTAAATATGAGACTGTGGATATTGCTGTGAAAAGGCTTATGACTCATAAAGGAGTTCTGATACTTGGGAGTGCTACCCCTTCAGTTGTTTCCTACAAGAGAGCTGAGGAGGGCATATACACTCTTATTGAACTAAAGGAAAGATACAACCGGGGACCACTGCCAAAGGTGGAACTGGTGGACATGAAGGAAGAGTTAAAGGGCGGTAACCAGACTGTCTTCAGTGACAGACTTTACAATGAAATGAGAAAGACTCTCCGGAACGGACAACAGATAATACTGTTTTTGAATCGAAGAGGATATTCCACATTTATTTCCTGTAAAGATTGCGGCGAGGTGATGAAGTGCCCTGAATGTGGTATTTCATTAACCTATCATAAAAAAGAAAATGCTGCAATATGCCACTACTGTGGTAAAAAGTTCAGAATTGAAGAAAAATGCCACAAATGCGGGAGTGCTCTAATAAAGTATTCCGGGTCAGGTACAGAGAAAGTCGAGGAGTTTACCAGAGAACTGTTTCCTGAATATTCAGTAGAAAGGCTAGACCTTGATACTGCGAAGAACAACAGAGAGATTAATAGAATCGTGAATAATTTCTCAAAAGGAAAGACATCGATTCTTGTCGGTACACAGCTTGTTGCCAAGGGACTGGATTTTAAAAATGTTGGATTGGTAGGCGTAATCGCCGCTGACGTCAGTCTTAACATTCCGGATTACAGATCTACAGAAAGGACATTTCAGCTGGTAACACAAGTTGCAGGGAGAGCCGGAAGAGGGGATAGAGAAGGAAAGGTCATTGTACAGACCTTTACTCCTGATAATTTTGCTCTTACATGTGCTGCAAGACATGATTATAAGAGTTTTTATAATACTGAGATTCAGTTGAGAGAATATATGAATTATCCGCCTTTTACGGATTTAATTACAGTTGAGTTTACAAGCACTGATGAGAATCTGGCTATTAAAACTGCATTTGCCTGCAAAGAATATCTGCACAGATGCAGACTTGAAGATGGAAAAGAAACTATTTTTGACCCTAAGGAATCTAACACTTTTAAGGGAAAGGAAAGTTATAGATATTATATTTTTATAAAGTCCCCGAAGGGATTGAGAAACAAATATGTACATTGTATTAATTCATTCGGTGACAATCTGATAAAAAACAAGATTGACTGCAGTATGATTATAGATGTAAACCCTTACAGCACGTTGTAAACAGCATGATGTAAGGCATACTGTAAAATAATATGAGAGGTAATAATTATGGCAATTAGAAATATTGTAACTGAAGGTGACGAAATTTTAAGAAAGAAATGCAGAGAAGTATCAGAGGTAACTGACAGAATCAGAACTACTATGGAAGATATGCTGGACACTATGCATTCAGAATGTGGTGTAGGAATTGCGGCACCTCAGGTTGGTGTAATGAGAAGAATGTTTATTGCTGAACCTGAACCGGGACGCGTATACTTTATGATTAATCCTGAAATACTGGAAATGGAAGGTTCTCAGTGGGGAGCAGAAGGCTGCCTTAGTGTTCCCGGACTGATTGGTGACGTTGAACGTCCGGAACGTATTAAGATTAAAGCTCTGGACCTGGACGGAAATGAACAGGTTTATGATTTTGAAGGTTTTGATGCGGTAGTAATGTGCCACGAAAATGACCATCTTGATGGTACTCTATATACTGACAAGGCACAGAATATCAGAGTTGCCGAAGCACCTGAGGAGGATGAAGAATAGTGAAAACTGTATTTATGGGAACACCCGACTTCGCAGTGCCTGTGCTTGATGCAATGATAAATGCCGGCCATGAAGTCGGTTATGTTATCACTCAGCCTGATAAGGCGAGAAATAGAGGAAAGCAGGTTCAGTTTACGCCTGTTAAGGAACTGGCTGTCTCGAAGGGAATAGAGGTCCTACAGCCAGAGAGAATTAAGAACAGCCCGGAAACCTTAGAACTGTTAAAAGAATATAATCCGGATATTATTGTAGTTGTTGCCTATGGACAGATTATTCAGAAAGAAATTCTGGAGCTGCCTAAGTTCGGATGTGTAAATGTTCATGCATCACTGCTTCCAAAGCTAAGAGGCGCGTCTCCAATTCAGCATGCAATTCTGGCAGGTGAAGAAAAGAGCGGCGTTACTATTATGCAAATGGGAGAGGGACTTGACACAGGGGATATGCTGACAAAGGTATCAACTCCTATTAATAAGAAAAACGGAGAGGAGCTTCATGATGAGCTCAGCCAGCTAGGAGCAAAGCTTCTGGTAGATACACTGGTACTTATTGAAGAGGGGATTGTAACACCTGAGCATCAGGATGACAGTAAATCCACTTACGCCGGAATGATTTCCAAGGCTGACGGTAAAATTGATTTTTCAAAAAAACCTGTCCAGATTGAAAGACAGATCAGGGCTTTTGATCCATGGCCCGGTGCATACTGCAGCTTAAACGGTGCTACAATGAAAGTATGGAAGGCAGATGTTACCGAAAAAACAACAGACAGGGAAAATGGAACTGTTGTAGAAGTGTCTAATAATGGAATTGATGTTTGCTGTGGAGGAGAAATACTTCGAATTACTGAAATTCAGATGCCGGGTAAAAAAAGAGTAACTGTGGATGCATTTTTACGCGGCAATAAGATTGAAAAAGGAACCATATTAGTTTAGAATACGGTAAAAGGAGAAAGAGGTTACAAGTTATGTTTTATTATGATCCAACTTATATCATTCTGATACCTGCAATACTGTTTACTCTGTTTGCACAGGGTAAGGTTAAGAACACTTTCAGCAGGTATTCCAGAGTCAGAAACAGAAATAATATTACAGGTGTGGAAGCTGCACGCAGAGTGTTAGACTACAACGGATTGCATGACGTAAAGATTGCACAGATCAGAGGCAGCATGACTGATAATTACAACCCTGTTACAAAGGTATTATCTTTATCTGAAACTGTGTATGGAGTTAATTCTGTAGCGGCAGTAAGCGTGGCATGTCATGAAGTAGGTCATGCAATTCAGCATGCAAAGGGATATGCACCTTTAAAATTCAGAAATGCTATTCTCCCTGTTGTAAATTTTGCTTCAGCTTTAACCTGGCCACTGGTACTGATCGGTCTGGTATTACTGGTAAGCAATCCGAACACTTATTATCTGGGCAACACCATTTTCAACATCGGAATAATTGCCTTTATGGCAGTTGTGGCATTCCATCTGATTACTCTGCCTGTGGAGTTTAACGCCAGCAGAAGAGCTATCCAGCAGATGGAGGAACTGGGTCTTGTGGCAGATGAGGACATTGGCGGAAGTAAAAGAGTTCTTAGCGCGGCAGCAATGACATACGTAGCAGCACTTGCTATGGCAGTTGCAAACCTGCTTAGAATTCTGGCAATCAGAGGCAGAGACTAATAGAGAACAGGTGGCTTAATGGACATCAATCGTATAACAGCTTATAATGTTCTGTTTGATATTGAAAAGAATGGGGCTTACTCTAATATTGAATTAAATAAACAGATAAGTTTACTGTCTCCCGACTCTCCTGCTTTTGTACGTGAACTTGTATATGGAGTTACAGAAAACAGACTATATATCGATTACATTCTGTCTCAGTTAATTGCCAAAGGATTGAGAGGCGTTAAGAAACAGCCGCTGACTCTTCTTCGTATGGGTATATATCAGCTCAGATTTATGGACTCTGTTCCTGAGTATGCTGCTGTTAATGAAACTGTGAATCTTGCGAGAAAACTTGCAAGGGGAAGAGAAGGCTTCATAAACGGAGTGTTAAGAGGATATATAAAGAGAAAAAATGAAGACTTTTTACCTGATAGAGAGACAGATTCAGTTCACTATTTATCTGTAAAGTACTCATATGCAGAGTGGATTGTGAAACTATGGATTGAACAGTACGGAGAAGAGGCCTGTGAAGCTATGCTCGCTGCCGGTAATCAGACACCAAAACTGTCGATTCGGGTGAACACTATGAAATGTGACAGAGAATCACTTTCAGAAAAACTGAAAGCTGATGGTTTTGATATTGAAAAAGGAAATCTCAGTGAGAGAGTACTGTTTGTACGAGGCATGGGGCTCCTGGAGACTGAAGAATACGAAAAAGGTATGTTTACCGTGCAGGATGAATCTTCTGTTCTTGCCGTGGAGACTTTGAACCCTCAGGCCGGTGAGCGTATCATTGACATGTGTGCTGCTCCGGGTGGAAAGACCCTGGCTATGGCTGAGTGGATGAAGAATTCCGGCAAAATCAGGGCTTATGATATATATGAACACAAGCTGAAGCTTATTGCCAAAGAGTCTGAACGACTTGGAATAAGCATCATTGAAACAGGTGAGCAGGATGGAACTGTATTCTGCAGTGCCCTTGAAAACTGGGCTGATCGTGTTTTAGTTGACGGTCCATGTACCGGACTTGGAGTTGTCAGACGAAAGCCGGAAATAAAGTATAGGGAACTGGATGACAATGGCAGAGGACTGGCAGTTAAACAGCTTGAAATCCTTAACAATGCCGCCGGATATGTAAAAAAAGGCGGATATCTGTTATATAGCACCTGTACTATAAATAAACTTGAAAATGACTTTGTTACAAATGAATTCATCAGCAGTCATCCTGAGTATGAGCTGGAATTAAGCAGACAGCTTATGCCCGGCATAGATGAAACTGATGGTTTTTATATCAGCAGATTTAAGAAGAAATAGTAAAAGGAGCAACTAATGAAAGTTGGTTTTAAAACTGACAAGGGTGTAAAAAGAAGCAATAACGAGGATGCATGTTTTGTAATGAAACGTGATAAACTGTTCGTTGTTGCCGATGGTGTTGGGGGAAACAGTTCAGGAGAAATTGCAAGCAGGACAGCGGTCACTGAAATTACAGGCTTTTTTCAGAAGAATCCGCTTAAAAAGGGCGCATCTGAAGATGAGGTGCGACAATATTTCCAAGACTGTGTGAGTGCTGCCAACATTGCGGTTCTCGAAAAAGCCAATAGAATACCAAGAAATAAAGGCATGGCAACCACAATTGTTGCCGCATATGTTGATGGGCGAAATGTATTTATAATCAACATAGGGGACAGCAGAGCATATCTGTTGCGTAACGGTAAGCTTTATCAGATTACGGAAGACCATACATATGTGAATACTTTAATTAAGGCTGGTCTGATTTCAGAGGAAGATGCCCTGACTCACGAGAATCGTAACATGATTACTCGTGCAGTGGGGGCTGATGATCAAATTGAAGCTGACTTTTTTACCTTTACAGTCAGGGTTGATGATATTGTTCTTTTGTGCACTGATGGTTTGTATGATGAAGTGCCTGAAGATGAACTTGTGCACATAATTCAAAGTGAAACAGAAACTTCGGATATGTGCAACGAACTCGTAGATGCAGCAAATAGAAATGGTGGCAGTGATAATATTACCATGGTAATATTGAAATTTACGGAGGAAGATATCAATGAGTAAATTACTTGCGGGCAGATATGAATTAATCGATCGAATCGGCGAAGGCGGTATGGCGGTCGTTTATAAAGCTAAAGACAGATTGCTTAACAGATACATAGCAGTAAAAATTCTCAGACCTGAGTTTACCCGAGATGTTCAGTTCGTGGAAAACTTCAGAAAGGAATCACAGGCTGCGGCGGGACTGCAGCACCCAAACATTGTAAGTGTATACGATGTTGGTACAGAGGGAAACATTCATTATATTGTAATGGAACTGATAGATGGCAGACCGTTAAGTGAAATCATTAAAGAAACAGCACCAATGAATTACAAGGATGTGGTGAGTATTGCCAAACAGGTTGCGTCTGCACTGTCCATAGCTCATAAGCATCACATTATTCATAGGGATGTAAAGCCTCACAATATTATGATAACAACTGATGGAACAGCAAAACTTGCAGACTTTGGTATTGCCAAGGCTGTCAGTGACAGCACTATGGTTTCGGAGACATCTAAAATAATCGGATCAGTTCATTATTTCTCACCGGAACAGGCAAGAGGTGCATATGTTGACGAACGTTCAGATATCTATTCTTTAGGTATAGTTATGTACGAAATGCTTACAGGACAGGTTCCGTTTGATGGCGATAATCCGGTTCAGATTGCTTTGATGCACATAAACAATGAAATTACACCGCCGTCAAAACTTACTCATGGTATACCGCCTGCTCTTGAAAAGCTGGTAATGAAGGCTACAGATAAATATCAGACTAACAGGCATACATCGGCAGAAGAATTGCTTGCAGAACTGGACAATATTGAATTTGTTTCAAAGATGATCGGCCAGAAAATCTTTGTAGGCAGTGAAGAAGAAAGTTTTGTATCCGGTGAAGATTATAGAGAACTGCCTGATGAATTACAGAACAGGAGAGAACGAAAGCCACAGACAAAGAAAGAAAGGTCTGAAAAATCAAAACCTGAAAAGTCAAAAAAATCTGACAACGGAGGAAAACGCAAGAAAATCATCTTTGGAGTTATCGGATGTATTGTGGCAGTGGCAGTTGTAGCTGCAGCACTGTTTGCAACAGGCGTTATTGGCGGTAAGGTTGCTGTACCTGATCTTAAGAATAAGACCGTAAAAGAAGCAGAAGCCGAACTAAAGGCACTTAAACTTAAAATTGAGGTTGGAGAGGAAGTTCCAAGCGATGATATAGAAAAGGGTAAGATTGCTTCTCAAACGCCGAAGAAAGGCACAAAGGTTAAGGCAGGAGAAACAGTTACTGTAATGGTCAGCTCAGGAAAACCTACCGGAAATGTACCAACTATCGTTGGAAAAATGTTTGACGAGGAAGCAATCCGGTCATTCCTTAATGCAAATAACTATGAACTGGGGAACGTAACCAGTGAGGAAAGTGAAGAACCTGAAGGTACAATTATAAGACAGACTCCTGAAGCAGGAACTGAGGCAGAAAACGGAACAGCAGTAGATGTTGTGATCAGTAAGGGCTCAAGCAAGATTCCGGTACCACTGCTGGAAGGCAATAACATTGAAACTGCAAAACAGATGATAAAAGATGCAGGATTAAAGGTCGGCAAGATCAGATATGAGGAAAGCTCGGTGTATAAAGCTGATATAGTTATTAACCAGAGCTATGCATCGGGAGAAAAGGTTGATAAGGGGACGACGATTGACCTTATTGTCAGCAAGGGTGAACCGGATCCTACGCCGGAACCTGAACCGGAACCTGAACCAGAACCTGAACCGGAGCCCGGAAGTGAAGATAATCAGCAGGAACCGGCTGACACAGATGAAACAAATTAAAGGAAAATGTTAATGGACGGACTAATAATTAAAGGCATCGGTGGTTTTTACTATGTAAAAACCACTGATGGTGTTTTTCAGGCCAAGGGAAGAGGACTGTTCAAGAAAGAAAGAATAGTTCTGTCTGTAGGAGACTATGTTTCCATAGAGGTACTGCCCGACGGCGACGCTGTGATTAACAGCATAAAGCCTAGAAAGAATCATTTCATCAGGCCACCTATTGCCAACGTTGACAGTATAGTAGTTGTCTTTGCGGCAACCAGGCCAAAACCCAATTTTACTGTTATCGACAAGTTTTTAATAATGGCGGAACAGAAAGGCATAGAGCCGATTATCTGTATTAATAAATGTGATCTTTTGTCAGAGGAAAAGGTTAACAAGCTTGCGGAAATCTATGAAGGATCATATCGCGTTGTAAAGACAAGCACTTCCACAGGAAAGGGTATAGACCTTCTTGAGGAACTTATTGCAGGAAAAAAAGTTGCCTTTGCCGGACCATCCGGTGTGGGGAAATCTACAATTACTAATGTAATAATACCTGAAGCTAATATGGAGACAGGTAAAGTCAGTGAGAAGACAAGCCGAGGAAAACATACTACACGACATGTTGAAATATTCGAAACAAAGGGCGGGGGATATATCTTCGATACGCCGGGCTTCACTTCCTTCGACATCCTGGAGGCTGAAGAAGACAATCTAAAAGATTATTATCCTGAAATATCACAGTACACCGGTAAATGCAGATTTGATAACTGCAGACATATTAAAGAGCCGGGGTGTGCTGTTATTGATGCCGTGAATGCAGGTGTAATTAATAGACAGAGATATGATTCTTACCTGCAGCATATGGAAGAGATTAAAAAAAGAAAAAAGTATTAAGTGTTATATTAGAGGAGAGAAAAAATGGGTAAAATAGCACCTTCAATTTTATCAGCAGATTTTTCAAAACTTGGAGAACAGGTAGAAGCTATCAGCAGAGCCGGCGCAGATTATGTTCATGTTGATGTAATGGATGGGCATTTTGTTCCAAACATCAGCTTTGGAAGTGCAGTAATGAAATCACTTAACAGACTCGAAACTGCACCTTATGATGTTCATCTGATGATAGAAAACCCGGACGCATACATAGCTGATTTTGTAACAGAGAAAACAGAGTTTATTGTGGTACATCAGGAAGCTTGCAGACATCTGCACAGAACCGTTCAGAACATAAAGTCTCACGGGATAAAAGCGGGAGTTGCACTGAATCCGGCTACACCGGTATCAACTCTTGAGTGTATACTGGACGATATTGACCTGGTTCTGGTAATGTCAGTTAACCCGGGATTCGGAGGACAAAAATTTATCCCGGGCGCACTGGAAAAAATAAAAGAACTTGACAGACTGAGAAAAGAAAAAGATTACAATTACGTAATAGAAATCGATGGGGGAATATCCCTTGATAATATCAAAACTGTCAGCGATGCGGGCTGCGATATATTTGTCGCAGGCTCGGCAGTTTTTAAAGCTGAGAATCTTGAAAAAAGAATATGTGAATTTAAAGAAGCTGTTCCGGAATAGGGAACAGCTTCTTTCGTATATTGGTATATTATCTTTGTTTAATCTGTAACTTCGCCGGGATCAGGTTCAGGTGTCGGTTCCGGATCTGTTGTTGTATTATCATCGTCTCCGTCATTTCCATCATCTTCACCGTCATCCGGATCGTCCGGTTCAACCGGATCCTCAGGTTTTACAGGATCAGGTTTTTCCGGAACTACAACCTGTTTGTCAGGGTGAGGTGGATACTTTTCCGGATTTGAATTGTGCAGGTGGCAATAGTATTTAGGAACTTTATCAATTTCAAACATTGTCTTATTTTCAACATGAGGACAATCAGGTGTTGCAAGGAATCCTGAATCCTTACAGATTGAAATCTTTTTCTTTAATTTAGAAATATCTCCGATTCCGCCCTGAGTTCCGCTGATATAGTATTCGCCGCCTGAACGAATTACATTGGACGGAGCAGATTTATATGAACCTTTCTTGGCATTTGGAATCTGGTCCATAATTCTACCCCAGAGTCTTGCAGCATAATCGCTTAGACCTGTAAGTTCAAAGTTCTGGTCATTACCTATCCAAAGAGCTGCTGAATAGTTTGGAGTAAATCCATCAAACCAGATATCCACTTCATTATCTGTTGTACCGGTCTTTCCTCCGACCTGAACACCTGAGATAGCCGCAGGTGCTCCTAATCCGTTAGTAACTACTGACTTAAGCATATCTGTCATAATCCATGCAACTCCCGGATCAAGAACAGATTTCTTCTTGTTTTTCTTGTTCTTTAACAGTGCTTTTCCTGAGTTATCTACAACCTTAACATATGATGTTGTCTTATAACGTACACCGTTGTTAGGGAAGGTTGTATATGCACTTGCCATTTCCAGTGGAGTTACACCGTTTGACATACCTCCTAAGGCAAGGGCAGCAGCGTTATTATCGTTTGTCTCTCCTTCAAGGTCAAGGGATGTGATACCGAATTTTTTTACAAGATTTGCAGAGTAATCCGTACCTACCTGATAAATAATCTTTACTGCACATGTGTTAAGTGACTGCTGAAGTGCTGTTCTTAATGTCTGAGGTCCGGAATATCCGCCTCCTGCATTATGCGGCCACTGTTCACCGTTGATAGTAGTTTTTTCATCTATTACGATTGAACCGGCAGTCAGATAATTGCCCCAGTATTTCTTTCCCTGTTTATCAATATGGAAGTTTGTAAATGCATGTTTCTGTCCCGCAGCCTGTTCCTCGCAGCTCTGCTGAAGGGCTGCAGAATATACACCCAGAGGTTTAATTGATGAACCCGGCTGTCTGGTACTTGTAGCTCTGTTATAAAGCTTTCTTCCAGAAGTTTTTCTTCCTCCCACAAGTGCCTTGATATACCCTGATGAGTTCTCTACTATTGCCATTGCAGCCTGAGGCTGAACAACTTTCTGCTCCAGCGTATATCCTTTTCCTGTAAGAGTAACGGTTCCGTCATCATTGAACTTGAAGTAACCTTCATAGTTCTCATCTTCAAAAAACTCTTTTGAAATTACAATATTATCATACTTGTTTCTGGATTTATAGTTCTGAGGTACATTGATAAATCCACCGTTGATTGAGCAGAGTTCTCCATCGTCATAAATATACATAGGCTTGAACTCAAGACTGTAGTCGATTTCACCGTTAACTTCAGTATCATAGAAGTTAAGTCTCTTGCCGGACTTAAGAATCAGATTACCATTTTTGTCAACTCTTGCTTCAGATTTCTTAAAATTGAAGTTTCCGTCAGAGTCAAAGTAGTCATCGTAATCATATAGTGCTATACTTCCGTAAGTGTTAAGAATATTTCCCTGACTGTCAGTTGAAGCGTACAGGCTAGGGAAGTTACTGCTGTTTTCAAATTCATTTTCAATTACAGATTGTGCAGTTGAATCAAGAGTTGAATAAATCTTCAGACCTCCGTTATAAACCTTCTGATATGCTGTATCGTAATCCCAGCCTTTCTTATCCATCAGGTCATCGATGACTTCGTTGATTACATAATCGGCAAAGTATGCAGCTGATCCTGAAGAAGTCTCATAAGTAGGCTTCAGTATTTTACGCAGAGGCTTCTTAGATGCTGTGGCAAACTGCTTTTCAGTGATATAGCCCTGTTCAAGCATCAGCTCCAGACAAGTGATTCGACGATCCTTACTTGCTTCATTTGCTACCCAGTATCCGTCGAAAGTTTTCTTTAAGATATTCTTATCATTCTTATCGATTTCTCCTTTATTATAGAATTCGACAAGCTGGTAAGCACTAGGTGCCTGTGGCAGCGCTGCAAGAGCGGCACACTGGGCAAGTGTAAGCTTGCTGACATCTTTAGAGAAATATGCCTTGGATGCTGCCTGTACACCACTTGTGTGATATCCGAAATCGATAGTGTTCAGATATGCAGAAATAATCTCTTCCTTAGTCAGATTTTTTTCAATTATTATCGCATAATATGCTTCAATAATCTTTCTTCTGTAGTCGTATTCGAAACGTGAATCCTTTAGGTACAGGTTTCTTGCAAGCTGCTGAGTAATGGTACTTGTTCCGCTAACTCTACCGCCATGGATTATCTTATCTTTTACAGCACCTAAAATTCTTACAAAGTTAAATCCGTGATGCTTCCAGAATGTCTTATCTTCCAGAGCAACGACTGCATTTACAAGGTTCTTTGGAAGCTGTTCGTATTCTACATTGTCACGGTTAGAATCTGTGTAAACTGTATCTATCTGTTTTCCGTCAGCATCGTAAATCACAGTACTTTCTGACAGTAGTGTATATAGATTTTCCGGATCGATATCAGGAGCTTCGGAAATTGTCTTCCATACGAATACTCCTAAAGCGCCGCACATAATGATTCCAAGGCAAAGAACCACCAGAATTATTCTCTTGATAACTTTACGCTTTTTACTCTTAGTTTTTTTCTTTTTATCCTTCTTTTTCTTTTCAGGCGTGTCTTCTGTTTCTAATTCAGGGATTTCAGCAATATCTGAACTTTCTAAAATTTCTGCATCAGCTGCAACCTCTGCAACCTCTTTATTATCTGCGATATTTGCGTTTCTGTTTGCTCCCTGGGCATGCTTCCCCTTAGGTTTAAATAATCCCTTTTTCTTATTATCGCTACGCATAAAAATTACCCTTTCTTAAAACTATAAAATCTATACTATTATAACACAGTTTGGTAAAAAAAGTAACAATATTTCCCTATTTATATGTAATATAAATATAAACATTGAGCTTTACAAATAAAAGCAAAAATGGTATATTATGGTAATGAGAAGACGATTATTAATTTATGTATTAGCCTTTATTTTAGGAATATCAGTAATGTATACCTATCAGGAAAAAGTTGCCAACAATCCACTTGAATACTATGTAGGTCAGGACGTGAGTATTACCGGTAAAATTACTGAGATTAAACAGAATAATGAAAAATATACCTTTGTTCTGGAAACTGAGGCAGGCCCTGTACTCTGTAATTACTATGGTAAATTTGAAGATTACAAGTCAATTCTGTTTGAAGTCTGCGACATAACAGGAACTCTTGATGTACCAAAGTCATCTGGAAATCCAAGAACCTTTGACTATGCCTTGTATCTGAAAAGCAAGGGAATAAGGTATATATGCATCCCCTCTGCAGTGAGATTTCATAACACCACTATAACTTATTATGATAAATTTAAAAGATGGATATTCCTGGAAAGAGAAAAATTTATTGATAATCTCAAACTTTCTGAGGAGGCTCTTGGTCCCGTAAAAGGAATCCTCTTTGGAGATACAGGTGAACTTGATGAAGATGTTTATGAGGAGTTTCAAAAAAACTCTACAGCACATATTCTCGCCGTAAGCGGTCTGCATATAGGTGTTTTATTCAGTCTTTACAAAGCACTGATGAAGAAAAAGAACAACCGTATATTCACATTGGTCTTCATTATCTTTACACTGATTTATGGTTTTGCTACTTTGTGGTCCGTTTCTGTTACAAGGGCAATAATGCTCATGTATATTATGATTCTAGCCAATGTGCTGGACCGACGATACGACCTTCTGACAGCAGCCGCATTGGTAGCGGGTGCTTTTGCACTGAAAAATCCCTATATAATATTCGGCGCAAGCTTTCAGATGTCCTTTCTTGCCGTTTGTTCAATATCCTTCTTTACTCCGATATTTGAACGAATCCTGCCTGCGAGCATTGCAGGGGCAGCAGCGGTGCAGTTTGGTATGCTGCCATATATGATATACAGTTTTAACGGAATATCAGTGGCAGGGGTACTTATCAATGTTCCTGTCGTCTATATTATTTCCATTCTTGTGCCGGCAGGGGTAACGGGTTACTTTGTTTTTCTGATAAGTCAGTCCATAATGCCCATGATTTCTTTTATATTAGATGCTTTATCAAAACTCACTTTATCCATAAATCATCTCTTTGCATCATGTAACCTGCTGTATATCACGCTTCCGTCTATGAAGCTGGGAACTCTGCTAATGATATATGGTCTTATGTTTCTTTGCGCATCAGAGTATTTTCAGGTGAACCTGAAGAGAAAGAAATGGAAACATCTCATACTTGGACTGTGTTTAGTTTTGAGTATATCTCTTGTCGGATGGAAAGTGGATCAGACCCCCTTTGATCAGGCATGTATTGTCTTTTTAGACGTGGGTCAGGGGGATTCTGTTCATATAAAAACTGACAGCGGGGGGAGTATTCTTATTGATGGAGGTGGTAATACAAACTATAACGTGGGTTCTAAAATACTGAAACCTTATCTGCTTAAAAATGGATATGATCAAGTTAATCTGGCTCTTGCAACACATTTGCATACTGATCACTATTTAGGCCTCAGACAGTTGTCTGAGGAATACAATGTGTTACAGGAAATTCTGACAGGTAAGTCAGGAGATGTTGTTAAGTTGGGTAAAAATGACAGAATCGAAATTTTATGGCCTGAAAAAAAGGCTGATTCTACAACCGATAATTCGGCGGATGAAAATACAAACAGCATGATATTTAAAGTGACAGTTCAGGGATTGTCTGTTTTGATAACAGGAGATATAACTATTGAGGGAGAGAAGATGCTTCTAAGAAAGTACGCAGGAACAGATGTGTTAAAAGCAGATATTCTAAAGGTTGCACATCACGGCAGTGCATACAGCAGCTGTGAGGAATTTATAGACGCTGTTAATCCAAAAGTAGCGGTTATTTCTGTAGGAAAAAACAATTACGGACATCCAAGTGATGATGTAATTGAAAAATTCCGGGAAAAAGGTATAATTGTATTCAGAACTGATCTGGATGGAGCGGTTGGAATTATTAAGAAAGGTGACAGTTTTTCAGTATGTACAAAAAGAAACCGGAAAAACATGCATTCCAGGCCTTTGCAGAAGATCTGAAGGCTGATAGTATAAAAAAAGTAAACCTGATGTATGGGGTTGAGCAGTATCTTGTAAAATGGGCTGTTGAGTCGCTGGTTAAAAAATATGTGAATGCGGCCTGTAAGTCTATGGACTACGTTGTTCTTGATGAGGATAGTGCCACAGTGGACAGTATAATCGAGGCCTGTGAAACCTTTTCCATGTTTTCTGAGAAGCGGGTTGTCTGGGTCAGAAACTTTAAACCTTTGACAGGGGATAACGTAAAAGGCTTTGGAAAAAGCTCTCTGGAAAGCCTTTGCCGGTATATAGAAGCACCAAATGAAGGTACAATTGTTGTATTTTCCGGTGAGGAAATTAAGGAAAGTACCATGGTGGCAAAGACTGTAAAGAAGATGGGGAGGGCTTATGACTTTTCGCCTCTGGGAAAGGCTGAACTGTCATCGTTCGCAAGGAAACGCTTTAAGGCGGCCGGAGTAGATATTTCCCCAAGACTTCTGGCTCAGCTTATAGATGCTACAGGATACAATAACAGAGAAAGTGATTACAGGCTGTTTAATTTTGAGAATGACATCGCCAAAATTATTGCCATAAGCAACGGTGTTTCAATTACAGAAAGGGACATAGAGATGACCGTTTGTGGTGACATGGACACTTTTGTCTTTGATATGCTTGATGGAATAAGCAATGGTCAGAAGGATAAAGCATTTGCTGTGTTGTATAATATGCTGAATTCAGGGGTGGACAGCTATACAATAATAGGTGCAATTGTATCTCACTTTGAACTTATGTTGTCTGTGAAGCAGATGAGAGAAGATGGAACGGATTTAAAAGGGATTCACAGCAGACTTGGCGGCAGCGAATATCGAATAAAAAAGATGATTCCATATACAAATAAGTACTCTGCTGATAAACTGAAAAGAACATTATCAGATATTTATGAAGTGGATAGAAATATCAAGACTGGTATTTTGAATGACCAGTTAGCACTGGAAATGTTTATAGCGCGTATGTAATAAGCATACATCAAAAAAACAGCAAATAGTTGCAATTTCGACAGAGCGTGGATAATTATTCACGCTCTTTACATATGGCAAAAAATGTCGGTGAAATCCGAATTAATCTGTGGATAACTTGTGTGTTGACAAAAAATAAAACATGTGTACACGTTGAAAATACAGGGGTATAGGTAAAAAAATTATCCACAGTGCCTTGTGGAATTAATTGTATACAATTTAAAAGTTTATGTGAAAAATGTGTGGAAAGCTTAAATTACAAGGGTTTGAGGTGTGTGGAAAAGTGATTGGATTTATCTGGAAAATTGAATCTAGCTTTATTAATAAACTAATTTTTTCCGAAAAATACTATTAAAATATTTTATAGAAAATCAACAAAAATAGGTGAAATATTATGTATACATGACTAAATGTACTTTAATATGTACAATTTTATGGTATAATTTATAATTAGGAAAGAATTTGGAGGTTTTAGTATGGACAGATTATTTATGAAGTCTAAGGATAGAGCCGAGTTTACAGTGGAAGGCTTGTATAAAGATCTTGAAAGAAGAGTCGTATCCAGTCCGGCCGGTCAGTGCCCTGTGGATATGGCCGCAGCTTTCTTGAGAATGTGTCATGCACAGAGCTGTGGTAAGTGTATTCCATGTCGTGTGGGTTTGGGACAGCTGCAGCTTCTTCTTGACAGAATACTGGCTATTGATGGAAATGAAGACTTAAGTATCCTGGTAATTTTAAAGAGAACTGCCGAAGCAATTAGAGTGTCAGCTGACTGTGCTATTGGTACGGAGGCAGCCGCAATGATTCTTCGCGGTCTGGAAGGATTCAGAAGCGATTATGAATCACACATTTTAAATCACAGCTGTGATGATACAGTAATCAACAAGAGACAGGCTGTGCCTTGCAGAGGAGGATGCCCTGCAGGTGTAGATGTACCCGGATATGTATCACTTGTAAGAAATGGAAGATATGATGACGCTGTTAAACTCATCAGAAAGGATAATCCTTTCCCTTCAGTATGTGCATTAATCTGTGAACATCCATGTGAAGAAAAATGCAGAAGAAATATTATTGATACACCGGTAAATATCAGGGCAATTAAGAGATTTGCTGTGGATAACTGCTCTGAGACTGTTCAGATTCCTGAAAGAATGGACAGTACCGGAAAGAAAGTTGCTGTTATCGGAGGAGGACCTTCAGGATTGTCAGCAGCATATTTCCTGTCTATTATGGGACATGATGTAACTGTGTTCGAAAAGAGAGCACAACTTGGCGGTATGCTTAGATATGGTATACCTAAGTACAGACTTCCTAGAGAAAAGCTGCAGTGGGATATCGATGCTATTGCTGCCGCAGGTGTAGAGTTTAAGACCGATTATGACATCAGTTCTGATGAGGCAATTAAGGAGATTAAGGATAACTTTGATGCGGTTTATATCTCAATCGGGTCTCACAACCACAAAAACCTTGGAATTCCGGGAGAATATGCAAAGGGTGTTGTCCCTGCAGTAGAGATGCTTCGCAGCATCGGTGACGATGCGATGCCGGACTTTAAGGGTAAGTCAGTTGCTGTAATCGGTGGCGGTAACGTGGCAATGGATGTAGCAAGAACTGCAAAGAGACTGGGTGCAAGTCAGGTTTCAATTGTTTACAGAAGACGCAGAGATGATATGACTGCTCTTCCTGATGAAATCAATGGAGCTATTGCTGAGGGATGTGAACTTTTCCAGCTCAAGGCGCCTTCTGAAATCATCGTGGATAAGAGCGGCCATGTAAAGGGACTGTATGTTCAGCCACAGATTGCATCAGAAGCTGACCGTTCAGGAAGGCCTAAGCCCGTTGATGCGGATCAGCCAAGAGAGAAGATTCCATGTGATATCGTTATTTCTGCTATCGGACAGGCTACAGATATTGAATTCTTTGAAAAATATGGAATTCCTGTTTACAGAGGAACAATTAAAGCTGAAAAGAACAGCGTAGTTGACAAGGTTCAGGGCATATATGCAGGAGGAGACTGTGTAACAGGACCTTCAACTGTAATTAATGCTATTGCGGCCGGTAAGGTTGCAGCTGCCAATATTGACAGTTATCTGGGATATAATCATGAAATATCTGTAGATGTTGAAATTCCTGATCCTGATGTGGAGGACAAGCATCCACGCGGAAGAATTGAGCTTAAAGAAAGATATGCCGCAGAAAGAGGCGGGGACTTTGAAGCTGTTGAACTTCCAATGACTAGGGAAGAATCACTTGCAGAGTGTTCAAGATGCCTGCGCTGTGACGCATGCGGATTCGGATCATTTAGAGGGGGCAGAATAGAAAAATGGTAAATATTATTATAGACGGAAGAAAAATTTCAGTTCCTGCTGACACTACTATAATGGAAGCTGCGCAGAAATCCGGTATAGATATTCCGCATCTTTGTTATCTGAAAGAAATTAACGAAATCGGTGCATGCAGAGTTTGCCTTGTAGAAGTGGTCGGAATGGACAAACTGGTAACAGCCTGCAACACAAAAGTTGAAGAAGGTATGGAAATTCTTACTAACAGTCCTAAGGTTAGAGTTACAAGAAAGATAAATGTTGAACTTATACTGTCAGACCATGACTGCAAGTGCGTACAATGTGTAAAGAGCGGCAACTGTACTCTTCAGAAAATTGCAAATGATTTAGGTATTATCAGCATTCACTATGATAATACTGCAGAAAAGAATCGCTGGGACTTCGAATTACCTCTGATCAGAGAAGCTTCCAAATGCATAAAATGCATGAGATGTGTGCAGATTTGCGATAAAGTTCAGGGCTTGAATGTCTGGGACATTAACGGTTCAGGATATAGAACGAATGTTGGGGTTGCAAGAAATAAACCCCTGACAGAAGCGGATTGTGCTCTTTGTGGTCAGTGCATAACACATTGTCCTGTAGGTGCCCTGAGAGCTCGTGATGATAGAGACATTATCGGAAGAGTTCTTGCTGACCCTGATAAAATAACGATGGTTCAGATTGCCCCTGCAGTGAGAACAGCATGGGCTGATGAAATTGGAATGCCTAGAGCAGAAGCTACAACAGGGAAGCTGGTAAGTGCACTGCGCAGAATCGGTTTTGATTACATATTTGACACAACATATTCTGCTGACCTTACAATTATGGAAGAAGGTTCAGAATTCATTGACAGATTCACTCATAAGAATCAGTACAGCTGGCCTATGTTTACATCCTGCTGTCCGGGATGGGTAAGATTTGTAAAGACTCAGTATCCGGAATATGTAAAGAATCTGTCTACTGCAAAGTCTCCTCAGCAGATGTTTGGTGCAATGTCAAAGACTTTTATTGCAAATAAGCTTGGCGTTGATCCGGAAAAGATTTACTCTGTTTCAATTATGCCATGCGTATCAAAAAAATATGAGCATAATGTTGAGGCTGTTAATGATGCAGGCCACGGTAAAGATGTTGACCTTGTATTAACCACAAGGGAACTTGCCAGAATGATTCGTGCTGACTATATTAAGCCTTCCGATTTAAAAGAAGAAGCTTTTGATCAGATCTTCGGAGAAGGTTCAGGTGCAGGAGTTATCTTTGGGACCACAGGCGGTGTAATGGAAGCTGCACTGAGAAGTGCATATTACCTGGTAACAGGTGAGAATCCGGAACCAGACAGCTTCAAGAGCGTAAGAGGATTGGACGGCTGGAAAGAAGCCACATTTGATATCAAGGGTCTTCAGGTTAAGGTAGCAGTGGCTAGCGGTCTTGGCAATGCAAGAAAGCTGATGGATGCTATTAAAGCCGGTAAAGTTAAGTATGACTTTGTTGAGATTATGGCTTGCCCCGGTGGATGTGTCGGGGGAGGAGGTCAGCCTATGAAGGACGGAAAGGAATTCGCCGGCATAAGAGGAGAAGCTTTATATGGCCTTGACAAGTTCTCTGACTTAAGATTTTCACATGAAAATACTGCTGTTCAGCTGACATATGAAGAGTTCCTTGGAGAACCAAATTCCCCTAGAGCTCATGAACTGTTACATACAGAGCTTGAAAACTGGTCAGTTGAAATGAATAGAGAAGACAAACATTTAGATATTATTTAAAAAACAAAAAATAATGAAGGCTGGGGGCAGTACCTCAGCCTTTTGCTTTATTTAAAAGCTCAATTGCACTTTTTCTGGTAGTATCAGTTATATTTTCTCCACCAAGTAATCTTGCAATTTCATCTACTGCTTCAGAATCTTTTAGCTTGTCAACTCTGGTATAAGTCTTTTCGTTGTTTACTTCTTTGTAGATTCTGTAGTGAGATTGTCCGCATGCTGCAATCTGTGGAAGATGGGTTATGCATATTATCTGATGATGCTCAGCTATCTCTTTTAGTTTGCGTCCAACAATGCTGGCAGTTATACCGCTTATTCCTGCATCTATTTCATCGAAAATCATGGTAGGAATACTGTCATATGTGCCGGTAATATTCTTTATTGCAAGCATAATTCTTGATATTTCACCGCCGGATGCAATCTTTGCAAGAGGTTTCAGCGGTTCACCACGATTAGTCGAAATCATAATCTCTATAAGATCATTTCCATTAGGTCCCATAGTCGGAAGTTCTTTGAAATCAATGGAGAGTTGAGCAGAATCAAAATTTAAATCCTTAAGCTCTTTCTCAATGGATTTTTCCAGTTCGGCAGCACTTCTTTTTCGTGCTTTTGTAAGAATTTCAGCCTGTTCTTTCAACTTTTCCCTTGCATCTTCTGTTTCAGCGGAAAGCTTGATCTTTAGGGAATCAAAATTATCAATATTGAACAGTTCTTCGGAAATACGGTTCATATATGCAAGGATATCGTCAATGGATGGACCGTATTTTCTTTTCAGACCATCGATGGTATTTAATCTTGAAATAGCATCATCAAGTTCGTAAGGCGAAAATGTAACCTTATCCTTAATATCTCTTAGGTTCCCTGCAATGTCATCCAGTCTGTAAAAAAGATCGGAGAAGTCTTCTGATATAGAATTCAGTTCTTTTGAATACCCGGAAATACTCTGCAGGGAGCTCATAGCCGTACCCAATGCTGATATTAAGCCATTATCACTGTTGTTGAGCAGCTCATAGGTTCCTTCAACCGCAGAATATATTTTTTCACTGTTCTGCAGGAGGGAAATTTTTTCTTCCAGTTCTTCATCTTCACCGGGTTTTAGATCAGCTGCAGCTATTTCATCGATTTCAAATCTGTAAAAATCCTTTTTTCGAAGATTCTCCGCCTCAGTCGCCAGAAGGGCAGTAAGCCTGGACTTAACTGAAGTATATTCCTCGTAGCGCTGTAAAAAAACTTCTTTAATTGGGTCTATTTCATCACTGTGAAATCTGTCAACCAGATTAATGTGATTATCGCTGTTCAGCAGAGACTGGTTATCATATTGACCGTGAATGTCTGCAAGCTTACGACAGGTAACCAAAAGCTCGCTCAGTGTAACAATCTGACCGTTAAGCCTGCATAGATTCTTGCCCGCGGAGGAAACCTCTCTTGTTATTACAATTTCCTCACCGTTAAGTTCTCCGGCCAGCTGGACTACAGCTTTATCTGCACCAAAACGTACAAATGCAGAATCAGCCCTGCTCCCAAGAGCAAGGCTAATCGCTTCAATTACTATAGATTTTCCGCTGCCGGTTTCACCGGTAATAATATTTAAACCATCTTCAAAGTCAATTTCAGTATTCTCAATAATTGCAAAATTACGGATACTAATATGGTTTATCATAAATTCTTAGACCTCATAATCAACATTTCGTTAAAAATTGATAAAATACTTTCCACATTGTCTTCATGATCGACAATAATAAGAAGTGTATTGTCACCTGCAATTGATCCGACAACGTGTGGCAGACCAATGCAATCAATAGCTTCTCCTGCAGCAGGTCCACAACCTGAAAGTGTCTTGACAACAATCAGATTCTGTGCGGAAGCAAAGGATGTAATCGTCTCTCTGAAAATTTTAACAAATCTGTCGGAGATAGGTGTGTCCTTGTTTGTACTTACAGCATATTTATATTTTCCTGAACTAGAAAGCGTCTTAATAAGCTGTAACTCTTTGATGTCTCTTGATATTGTAGCCTGCGTTACATCGAAACCTTCAGACTTAAGCATTGCAACAAGCTTATCCTGTGTCTCAATGTCATTGTTTGTAATCAGCTCCAGTATCTTGTTCTGTCTGGAATATCTCATCGCTGTTCTCCTTTTTTACAAATAATCTATACCCGTGAAAATTATATCACATTTTTATAAAAAAATGCAATGTTTTATTCATAAAATATACATCTTATTCATAGAACTCAAATAATGGACAAACAGGTGTTCTTGTGTTATACTAACTCTGTATGCAAATTAAGGAGTTGAATATGAGAATACTAGGAATTGACCCCGGTTATGCTATTTTAGGCTGGGGGGTTTTAGACCTGAAAGGCAATCATTTTTCTGTAGTCGATTACGGAGCAATCACTACAGATTCAAAGATGGAAATGCCGTTTAGGCTGCAGCATTTATACAGTCAGCTTTGTGCTGTAATAGAAAAATATAAGCCGGAAGTTGCATCTGTTGAAGAACTGTTCTTCAATAATAATGCAAAAACTGCTATAATGGTTGGTCAGGCCAGAGGTGTAGCAGTGCTCGCCTGTGTCAATGGCGGTCTGGAAGTAAATGAATACACGCCTCTTCAGATAAAACAGGCCCTTGTCGGTTATGGAAGAGCAGATAAGAAACAGGTACAGGCTATGGTTAAGGCGATTCTGAATCTTTCAGAGGTACCTAAACCTGACGATACAGCAGATGCAGTAGCAGCAGCTATATGTCATGGACATTCAGCAGGAAATAGAGCGAGGTTGTTAAAATGATCAGATGTTTAAAAGGAATATTTTATCCTAATATAGATGGAAGTATAATTATAGAAACAGAAACAGGCATAGGATTCAGAGTCTATGTTCCTGCCAATTCTGCTGTTTACAAATACTCTGAAGGCAGTGAGGTAAAAATATATACTTCAATGATTGTAAGAGAAGATGCCATGAACCTGTACGGATTCTCAGGAAAAGACGAACTGGATCTTTTCGAACTTCTTATTACAGTAAACGGAGTCGGAGCAAAGGCAGGAATGTCTATTATGAGCATAATGCCGCCATCAGAGCTTAAGCAGGCTATAGCATCAGGTGATGTGAAAGCAATTTCTGCAGCTAATGGAGTCGGAAAGAAAACGGCTGAAAGAATTATTCTTGAGCTGAAAGATAAAGTTGAGGCTTTCAGTGTTTCTAAAGATGTGCAGGCAAATGTTTCTGCTGTGTTCAATGATGAAAGAAGTGAGGCTGTAAATGCTTTGATAGCACTTGGATATACAAAGAATGAAGCAGCTGCGGCAGTAGGCAGTGTTCAGGGAGAATCACTAACCTGCGAGGAATATATAAAAGGTGCACTGAAGAATTTATTTTAGAGGTTTTGATATATGTTTGAGGAGAGAATAACTCAGTCAGAAGCACTGGCTGCAGAAGAAAAACAGGAGACGACACTTCGACCTCAGTTTCTGGATGACTTTATGGGACAGAAAACGGTAAAAGAGAATCTTAAAATATTTATTGAGGCTGCAAAGTTTAGAGGGGAACCTCTTGACCATGTTTTGTTCTATGGGCCTCCGGGACTTGGAAAGACAACTTTAGCAGGAATAATTGCCAATGAGCTTGGCGTAGACATTAAGATTACTTCAGGTCCGGCTATTGAAAGAGCCGGAGATCTGGCTGCTATTCTGACAAATCTGAATGAAAACGATGTGCTTTTCATAGACGAAATACACAGACTAAATCGTTCGGTAGAAGAAGTGCTTTATTCAGCTATGGAGGATTATGCACTGGATATTGTAATAGGAAAGGGACCTTCAGCCAGATCTATCAGACTTGATATTGCAAAGTTCACATTAATTGGGGCAACTACGAGAGCGGGCAGTCTTTCTGCTCCTTTGCGTGATCGTTTCGGTATAATAAGCAAGTTTGAGCTTTATGATATAGAGGAACTTTCACATATTATCAGGCGTTCTGCAGGCCTGCTTGGAGTTAAAGTTGATGAAAAATCCCTGATCGAGATGGCAAGATGCTCCAGAGGTACACCTAGAGTAGCAAACAGGCTGTTAAAGAGAGTCAGAGACTTTTCTCAGGTGAGGGGAAACGGAGTTATTACGGAAGAAATAACAGCTGAAGCGTTAAAGGCTCTGGGGATTGACAGTCTGGGACTGGAACGTCTGGATAGAGAGGTTTTGTCTGCTATTATTCAGAGATTTAACGGCGGACCGGTGGGAATTGACACTATTGCAGCATCAATTGGTGAAGAACGTGTCACTATTGAGGATGCATATGAACCATATTTAATACAATCGGGCTTGCTATATCGCACGCAAAAAGGTAGAATGGTATCTCGATTAGGTTACAAGCACCTGGGACTGGAGTATCCGGGAGAAGGAGAAGAAATTGAAAATTAGTGATTTTGATTACGTGCTTCCTGAAGAACTGATTGCACAGAGGCCTACTGAAAAGAGAGATGTATGCAGGCTTATGGTAATGAACAGAGAAAATGGAAGCATAGAACATAAACATTTTTACGATATTCTGGATTATTTAAATGAAGGAGACTGCCTGATACTGAATAATTCTAAAGTTTTACCTGCCAGACTGTTTGGGGAAAAAGAAGGAACCGGTGCAAAGATTGAATTCCTTTTAATTAAACGACTGGAAGGTGATCGCTGGGAGACAATGGTAAGACCCGGCAAGAGACTTAAGCCGGGAGATGCTGTAAAATTCAGTGATAATTTCAGAGCGGAAATAGTTGACTATGGCCCTGACGGAACCAGAATTGTAGATTTTGACTACGAGGGTATTTTCATGGAAAGGTTGGAGGAACTTGGCAAAATGCCGCTTCCTCCATATATTGAAAGAGAAAGTACCCTGGAAGATAAAGATATGTATCAGACTGTGTACTGTAAAGAGGAAGGTTCTGTTGCAGCACCTACAGCCGGTCTTCACTTTACCGATCAGCTCCTTGAAAAGGCAGAAGAAAAGGGAGTGAAGCTGGCCTATGTTACACTTCATGTGGGCATCGGCACTTTCAGACCTGTAAAATGCGAGAATGTTGAAGATCACAGTATGCATTTTGAAGAGTACTATATAGACGAAGAAAATGCGGCAAAGATTAATGATGCCATAAAAGAGGGCGGAAGAATAGTTTCTGTTGGAACTACCTCGACAAGAACAGTGGAGAGTGCGGCCTATTTCGATGAGAACGAAGGCAGATATCTTGTTGCAGCAGGTTCCGGAAATACCAATATCTTTATTTACCCGGGATATGAGTTTAAGATTATTGAAGCTCTTATTACAAACTTCCATTTACCTAAGTCAACTTTGCTGATGCTAATTTCAGCTCTGTATGACAGAGAAAAAATCCTTGAGGCATATGATGTTGCTGTTAAAGAGAAGTACAGATTTTTCAGCTACGGTGATGCCTGCCTGATAATATAGAAAGGAAAACAGTAAATACATGAAACATGCGGTTACTTACGAACTGATAAAGAAGGATTCGAGAACGAAGGCGCGCAGAGGCGTTGTCCATACACCACATGGTGATATTCAGACTCCTGTCTTTATGCCTGTTGGAACTCAGGCAACGGTGAAAGCTATGAGACCTGAACAGGTTAAAGAGATGGGAGCCAATATTATTCTGTCCAACACTTACCACCTTTACCTCAGACCGGGTCATGAAATCATTAAGGAGGCAGGAGGTCTCCACAAGTTTATGAACTGGGACAGGGCAATTCTTACAGACAGTGGTGGATTCCAGGTTTTCTCCCTGGGAAAGATGCGAAAGATTACTGAAGAGGGCGTGAAATTCCAGAGCCACATTGACGGCTCCAGACATATACTCACACCTGAAAAAGCAATAGAGATTCAGAACGCTCTTGGGTCAGATATTATGATGGCCTTCGACGAATGTATTCCTTATCCTGCGGACAGAAGGTATGTTAAGGATTCACTGGAAAGAACAACGAGATGGCTTAGGAGATGCAAGGATGCTCATAAGGATGTGGAGAGACAGTCACTGTTTGGTATTATACAGGGAGGTATGTACAAGGATCTTCGCAGACAGAGCGCCGAAGAGATTGTCAATCTTGATTTGCCGGGCTATGCTATCGGTGGCTTGTCAGTTGGAGAACCAAAGGAACTGATGCTTGATATTTTAGACGACTGCGTAGACTATCTTCCTGAAGAAAAGGCCAGATATCTTATGGGTGTAGGCAGTCCGGACTATCTGTTTGAAGGTGTGGAACGTGGAGTGGACATGTTTGACTGTGTACTTCCTACAAGAATTGCCAGACACGGCTTATGCACAACAAGTCACGGAAGAGTAAATATCAAGAATAAAAAGTATGAAAGGGATTTTTCTCCGCTGGATCCTGAATGTGACTGCTACACCTGCAGAAACTATTCGAAGGCATATCTGCGCCATCTGTTCAAGGCAGATGAGATGCTGTCAGCCATGCTGCTGTCTAATCATAACCTGCATTTTCTGGTGAACATGATGAAAAATATCCGGGAGGCCATTGAAGAAGATCGGTTCTTAGAGTACAAGAAGGAGTTTTACGATAAATATGGCAGATTTTAAGTCATGTGAAAATATATGCGTACACGATGAGTTTTGTGGTGGCTGTATATATCAGGGAATGACATATGAAGAGCAGCTGGCCGTCAAGGAAAAGGAAGTTCTAGATTTGCTTGAGGCGAAGAAAATCGTTCCTGAAATCTATGGGGGAATTGAAGGCTGTTCAGAGGAGAACCGTTACAGATACAGAAATAAAATGGAGTATACTTTTGGCGATTTTGTTAAGGACGGACCAATTTGCCTTGGTATGCATAAGAAAAAGAACTTTATGTCCATTGTTACAGTTGACCAGTGTCAGCTTGTAGATGAGGATTATAATAAGATTTTGCGTTTTACCCTGGACTTTGCAGTGGAAAAAGGGTACAAACACTACAATAAAAAGTCTCACAAAGGACTTTTACGGAACCTTTTAATCAGAAAAGGCATCAGAACCAAGGAGTTGCTGATAAATATTATTACGACAACCGAAGAGGGTTTTGATGAAGAGGCTTACATTGCAGGGCTTCATTCCCTTGATCTGGAAAATGAAATTGTTGGAATTCTAAGAACCTTCAATGATAACATTGCGGATAAGGTCACTTGTGAGGAATTAAAGATTCTGGAGGGCAGAGACTACTATATGGATGAAATCCTGGGACTGAAATTTAAGGTCAGTGCGTTTTCCTTCTTCCAGACCAACGTAAATGCAGTGGAGCGACTGTATAAGCAGGCTATAGATCTTATCGATGACTTTTCAGGAAAGGTAGCTTTCGACCTTTACTGCGGAACAGGAACAATCAGCCAGGTTCTTGCATTAAAGGCAAAAGAGGTTTTCGGTGTGGAAATCGTAGAAGAGGCTGTAGAGGCTGCCAAAGTAAATGCATCACTTAACGGATTGGATAACTGTAGATTTATTGCGGGAGATGTTTTCGAAGTTCTGGAACAGACTTCTGATAAACCTGATGTTATAGTAGTTGATCCTCCACGAGTGGGAATGAGCATGAAGGCAGTAGATAAGATTGTAGGTTATGGAGTTGACCAGATAGTTTACGTGTCATGTAATCCGAAAACCCTTGCGATCAACCTTCAGCAGTATGAATACAACGGATATAAGGTAAAGTATCTGAAGGCTTTTGACAACTTCAGCTGGACGAAGCATATAGAATGTATTGCTTTACTGGAAAAAGAAAAAAAGGAGAAATAATCAGTGTTAACAGTTACAAATGTAAGTATGAACTTTAGCGGGCAGATTTTATTTAAGGATGTTGATCTAAAGTTTACTCAGGGCAACTGCTATGGTATTATCGGAGCAAACGGTGCGGGAAAATCGACATTTTTGAGAATTCTATCAGGAGATTTAGAGCCGACAACCGGTACAGTATCTCTGAAACCGCATACAAGAATGTCTGTGCTTAAGCAGGATCACTTTGCCTTCGATGAGTTTACTGTGCTTGATACAGTTATTCAGGGAAATGCCAGACTGTATCAGGTTATGCAGGAAAAGAATGCCATATACATGAAGGAAGATTTTTCAGAAGAAGACGGTATCAAAGCAGCAGAGCTTGAGGCGGAATTTGCTGAAATGGATGGTTGGGAAGCTGATTCAAATGTAAGCAAGCTGATTCAGGGTCTGGGTCTTCCGGAAGATATTTTATACAGTCCAATGTCAAGCTTGACAGCCAAGGAAAAGGTAAAGGTGCTTCTTGCACAGGCTTTATTCGGTAATCCGGAAATAGTACTGCTTGACGAGCCTACTAACCATCTGGATATCAAAGCCATCAACTGGCTGGAGGAATTTCTGATGGAGTATCCGGGAACAGTGCTTGTAGTCTCACATGACAGACATTTTTTAAATGCTGTCTGCACAAATATTGTTGACGTAGACTACGGAAAGATCAAGATGTATGTTGGTAACTACGAGTTCTGGTATGAGTCATCTCAGCTTATGCAGAAGCTGATTTCAAATCAGAAAAAGAGAACAGAAGAAAAAATAAAGGAGCTTCAGACATTTATTCAGAGATTCAGTTCCAACAAATCCAAGGCAAAGCAGGCAACATCGAGACGCAAGCTTCTTGACAAGCTGACCGTTGAAGAACTTCCGGCGTCCTCACGTCGCTATCCTTTTGTTGGATTTACAATGGAAAGAGAAGCCGGTAAGGATATTCTTGAAGTAAATGGAATTTCAAAAACAATAGATGGAGTTAAAGTCCTTGATAATGTAACTTTCAGAGTGAACAAAGGCGACAAAATCGCCTTTGTCGGAGAAAACGAAATAGCAAATACAACTTTGTTTAAGATTCTTATGGGTGAGATGGAACCGGATGAAGGCAGCTATAAATGGGGAATTACCATTACTACATCATATCTTCCAATTGACAACTCCGATTACTTTAACGGTTCAGAATACAATATGATAGAATGGCTGAGTCAATATACAAAAGAAACTACAGAAACCTTTATGAGAGGATTCCTTGGAAGAATGCTTTTCTCAGGTGACGACGTTTACAAGAATGTTCAGGTTTTATCCGGAGGTGAAAAGGTAAGATGCATGCTTTCACGCATGATGCTTTACGGATCAAATGCACTGGTCCTTGACCAGCCGACAAACCATCTTGATCTAGAATCAATTACTGCAGTTAATGAGGGGCTTATAAACTTTAAAGGAAATGTTATCTTTGCATCCCATGACCATGAGTTCATTCAGACAATTGCTAACCGTATTATGGAAATAAGGCCGGATGGCACACTTGTTGACAAGCTCTGCACATACGATGAATATATTGAAATGTAATTTCAGGAGGCATGAAAATGGATAATGAAAAAATTAAAGAAGGTGTACGACTGATTCTGGAGGGAATCGGTGAAGACGTAAACAGAGAAGGACTTCTGGATACTCCTGATCGTATTGCACGTATGTGTGAACAGATTTTTGGCGGGCTGGAACAGGATGCTTCAGTTCATTTTGAAAAGAAATTTCACGCAGTAAATAACAATATTGTAATTGAAAAGGATATTATTTTCCATTCCGTGTGCGAGCATCATCTGTTACCTTTCTTTGGAAAAGCCCATGTTGCATATATTCCAAATGAAAAAGTTGCAGGATTGAGCAAACTTGCACGTACTGTTGAAGTATTTGCAAGAAGACCGCAGATTCAGGAAAACATGACTGCACAGATTGCCGAAGCTGTTGAAAAATACCTTGAGCCTAAGGGCGTAATGGTAATGATTGAAGCTGAACACATGTGCATGTCAATGAGAGGCGTTCAAAAACCGGGCACAAAAACAGTGACCACAATCACAAAGGGTGCTTTTGCTGAGGATTACAGCCTTCAGCAGACTTTCATGCAAATGGTGAAATAGATGAATCGCGTTAACAGTGTATGGTGTCATCCTTTATTTCAGGAGAATTATCAAAAGCTGCAGATTGCAGAAAAAAAACGGGTTTTCTGCTGCCATGGTCTGAATCATTTATTAGATGTGGCAAGATTAATGTATATAAGAAGCCTTGAAGATAATTCCGAGCTGGACAAAGAATTAATATACACCACAGCTTTGCTCCATGATATTGGAAGGTTTGTTCAGATAGATAAGGGCATCCCTCATAATGAGGCAGGTGCCGAGCTGGCAGAAAAGATTCTGGCAGATTGTGGTTATTCAAAGGCGGAGTCTGTTTTGATATGTGAGGCAATAGGAGAACACAGACAGGGAAGTGACAGCATTCTTGGAGGCTATCTTTATGATGCAGATAAGAAATCAAGATGCTGCTATGCATGTGATGCCTGGGATGAATGCAAATGGCCGGATGAAAAGAAAAATTCTGAAATAAGGGTTTAAAAAGGATAGGAAAATGATTATAGGAAACAGAAATTTTGATACGGAAAATAATTGTTATATTATGGGAATTTTAAATGTGACGCCTGATTCATTCTCTGACGGGGGAAGGTTTAACAGCCTGGATAGGGCACTTTTTCATGTAGAAGAGATGATTAATGAAGGCGTAGATATTATTGATATAGGTGGAGAATCTACCAGACCGGGGCATCAGGTCATTACATCTGCAGAGGAAATTGCAAGAGTTGTTCCTGTTATTGAGGGAGTGAAAAACCGATTCGACATTCCTGTTTCAATTGATACTTATAAGGGAGATGTTACTGAAGCAGCACTTCAGGCAGGTGCAGATCTGGTTAATGATATCTGGGGATTCAAGCACGATTTCCGTGTTGCAGAACTGACTGCCGAATATGATGCGGCATGCTGTCTGATGCATAATAGAAATGAGGCTGTATATAATGATTTTCAGAAAGATTTTCTGACTGATATGGAAGAATGTGTTGCCCTTGCAAGAAAGGCAGGCGTTCCTGATGACAAGATCATTCTTGACCCGGGTGTAGGCTTCGGAAAAACCTATGAAATGAATCTGGAAATTATCAATCATCTTGAGATTTTAAATACTCTGGGCTTCCCTGTACTTCTTGGAACATCGAGAAAATCAGTAATAGGTAACACACTGGATTTACCTACTGATCAGAGAGTTGAGGGTACTCTTGCAACTACTGTATTCGGTGTAATAAAGGGATGCTCATTTGTTCGTGTGCACGATATTAAAGAGAATCTTCGCACTGTTAAAATGACTAAAGCAATATTAAGCAGATAGAGTAGGAGTATTATGGATAAGATTACAATTAAGAATCTGGAAGTGTTCGCTAATCACGGAGTATTTCCTGAAGAAAATGTTCTTGGACAAAAGTTTGTGATAACTGCTGTAATGTATACTGATACCAGAAAGGCCGGAATGACAGATAATTTGGAGCAGTCTATTCATTACGGGGAGGTCAGTCACTTTATTAAAAAGCATGTTGAAAGTCATACTTTTATGTTAATCGAACGTGTGGCAGAAACACTTGCAGAAGCACTTTTAATTGAATATCCGTTAATGGAAAAAATAGAGATAGAGATTGCCAAGCCATGGGCACCTGTTGGACTGCCTCTTGAAACTGTTTCTGTAGATATCTGTCGGGGATGGCATACAGCATATATTGCACTCGGTTCAAATATGGGAGACACAAAAGGGTATCTTGATGATGCGGTTAGAAAGCTGGACAGCCTGGATACATGCCGCGTTGCAAAAGTCGCTGATTATATAGAGACTGAACCTTATGGCGGGGTAGAGCAGGACAACTTTCTTAACAGTGCACTGGAGCTTCGCACGTTACTTACTCCGGAAGAACTACTTTATCAGCTTCATGTCATTGAACAGGAAGCTCATAGAGAACGGCTAGTTCACTGGGGTCCAAGAACCCTTGATCTGGATATTATTCTGTATGATGATATTATCTTTGATACTGAGGATTTGCATATTCCACATGTGGAAATGCACAAGAGAAGTTTTGTTCTTGATCCTATGATTCAGCTGGCTCCGTATAAGAGACATCCTGTATTTGGTAAAACCATGTTAGAGCTTAGGGAAAAGCTTGACTAGATAACTCTACTTCCCGTAGGTACACACATATCTTTAATCATGTTAACATCTTTACGAAGGGAGATGAGAATAATGAATCAGTACGTAACAGGAGCTATTATTAAAAAACTTCGTGAAGAAAAAAAGATGACTCAGCTTGAGCTTGCGGGTAAACTGTGTGTCAGCGAGAAGACTGTATCAAAGTGGGAGAACGGGAAAGGATATCCGGATATTGCCATTTTAGAGGATATTGCGTCTTCTCTATAAACATCGCGAGGAATATGCTCCGATTGGAGTTTTTATGCTGGGTATGATAGTTGTAATTACAGCTTCTGCAGTTGTTATCGGTGTGTTAGTGTAAAATCGATAAAAAAGCAGCTTTGCTGAGAGGAACAGAAATGTCAGATTATAGAAAAGAACTCAGAAAAACAAAAATACATGCAAGAGACAGCTTATCCTCAGAAGAGAGGCAGCAGCTTTCTGCTTTGATTTCAGAAAGGGTTGCCACCTCGGAACTGTATAAGAAGGCAAAGACGGTACTGATTTATCGTGCTACCAGAGGAGAAGTCAGACTGGAGAATCTTGAAGAGGCTAAAGAATCAGAAGGTAAGAGACTTGCTTTTCCGTTGTGCATATCTAACAGCGATATGATTGCTCTGCTTCCGGATGGAGATAATGCGTGGGAGTCAGGGTATTGCGGAATAATGGAGCCTATAAGGGAGAAATCTGTAGAAATACCACCGACGGAAATAGATCTGGTTATCTGTCCATGCACCGTTTTTGACGAAAAATGCGGCAGGATGGGTATGGGAGCAGGATTTTATGACCGGTATATCGAAAAGTGCGTTAATGCTGATATAGTTGCTGTTGCATTTGAAGTTCAAAAGGCTGAATACATACCTATGGAACCATGGGATAAGCCCATGGAGGCAGTCTTCACCGAAGAAGCTGTATACGTGAAAGAAACAACAGAATAATAATGTTATATCACCCTCAGAGTATGGTTATTATATCTGAGGGTTTTATATTGTACGTCTATATTTTTGCACTCTTGAATTTAGCATAAAGCTGAAGTATCATATAAAATACGGGTAGCTTTACATTGAAGGCTGTATATGCACCTGTATCAAGCAGTTCGGGTCCGATATCCTGCTTGTAAAATATTAAAACCAAAGGAGAAAGAAAATGAATTATTTGAAAAGAGAGTTAGAGGATTTAAGAATCCTGCTCAGGAATGTGCCGAGCCTGGTAGTGTCACTGTTTTTTATCAGCGTGATAGTTATGAATCTGCTGGCAAACAAGGAACTTTTTTCGGCAAAGTACCTTGCACTTGACTGCGGGTTTACTGTAAGCTGGATTTCATTTCTGTGTATGGACATGATCTGTAAGCATTTTGGCCCTAAGGCAGCTGCAAAGATTTCGGTTATGGCACTGCTTATCAATCTGGGGGTCTGCCTGCTGTTTAAGCTTATGAGCATGACTCCAGGAATGTGGGGAGAGTTTTACACCTTCGGTTCTGAAGATGTAAATCAGGCTCTTAACAATACCATTGGCGGCAGCTGGTATATTGTTTTCGGTAGCAGTCTGGCAATGCTTGTATCAGCTATATGTAACTCGGTGATAAACCACTCTATAGGAAAAAGACTGAAAACAGATGACTATAAGGCCTTTGCCATCCGTTCTTTCACGTCTACAGGAATCGCACAGTTTATTGATAACCTTGTCTTTGCTACAGTTGTATCCCATGTTTTCTTTGGATGGACATGGGTCCAGGTTCTGACATGTTCACTGACAGGCGCAGCAATGGAACTTCTTGGAGAAATTGTACTAAGTCCTGTCGGATACAGGGCAAGCCGCAGCTGGAAGAAGGATGGAGTAGGTAAGGAGTATCTTAAATATATAGGAGAAAAATAAAATGGATATATTGATAACAGGAACCTCCACCGGAATTGGAAGAGCAATTGCAGTGAAGTTTCTGGAAAAGGGACACACTGTATGGGGTTTTGATATAAAGGAAAGCTCCATAAGCAGTAAAGATTATACCCACTATATTTTAGATGTCAGAGATGTGATGTCTTATCCTGCTGACCTGAAACCTCACGTAATTATTAATAATGCAGGGGTTCAGAACAGTGGAGATGACATAGATATAAATTTAAAAGGTGTAATTCAAATTACAGAGCACTATGCATTTTGCAACGGGAATATTCGCTCAGTTGTAAACATCGGATCTGCAAGTGCTCATACCGGGTCGGAATTTCCCGAATATGCGGCATCTAAAGGCGGACTTATTGCTTATACCAAAAATGTTGCAAACCGTCTGGCACCTGAGGCAATATGTAACAGTATAGATCCGGGTGGAGTTTTGACTGAACTTAATCGCCCTGTAATGGAAGACAGAAATCTATGGGAACAGATTATGGATCTTACGCCGCTTAAACGATGGGCAACTCCTGAAGAGATTGCTGACTGGGTATATTTTGTGGCAGTTGAGAACAGATTTATGACCGGGCAGAATCTTCTTATTGACGGAGGAGAGGCCGGCAAAACGAAATTCGTCTGGCCTGAGGAATAATATAAAAAAAGAGGAGAAGAGGAAATGGCAAAGTATGTAATGGCTCTTGATGCCGGAACAACCAGCAACAGATGTATCCTGTTCAATGAAAAAGGCGAAATGTGCAGCGTTGCACAGAAAGAATTTACTCAGATTTTCCCTAAGCCGGGATATGTAGAACATGATGCAAATGAAATCTGGTCAACTCAAATGGGAGTTGCTGTTGAGGCTATGTCCAAAATAGGTGCGTCGGCTCTGGATATTGCGGCAATTGGAATTACAAATCAGAGAGAAACAACTGTTGTCTGGGATAAGAATACCGGAGAACCTGTATATAACGCTATAGTATGGCAGTGCAGAAGAACTTCTGAGTACTGTGATGAATTAAAGAATAAGGGGCTTACAGAGTCATTTCGAAATAAGACCGGACTGGTAATAGATGCCTACTTCTCAGGTACTAAGCTGAAATGGATTCTAGACAATGTCAAGGGTGCCAGAGAAAGGGCAGAAAGAGGAGAACTTCTTTTTGGCACCATAGAAACATGGCTAATCTGGAAGCTTACAAAAGGAGCTGTACATGTAACAGATTACACCAACGCATCCCGTACTATGCTTTTTAACATTCAGGAACTTAAATGGGACGAAGAAATCCTGGAAGAGATGAACATACCGAAAAGTATGCTTCCTGAAGTTAAGCCTTCAAGCTGTGTGTACGGATATACAGATCCATCACTGTTCGGTGGTGAAATTGCAATAGGTGGAGCGGCAGGCGACCAGCAGGCAGCTTTGTTCGGTCAGACATGCTTCACTCCGGGAGAAGCAAAGAACACATATGGAACTGGCTGTTTCCTACTGATGAACACAGGGGAGAAACCTGTCTTTTCAGAAAACGGTCTGGTAACAACTATTGCCTGGGGGCTTGACGGAAAGGTAACTTACGCTTTAGAGGGATCTATTTTTGTAGCCGGAGCCGCAATTCAGTGGCTGCGTGACGAAATGAGACTGATTGACTCTTCAGCTGATTCAGAATATATGGCGGGAAAGGTAAACGACACTAATGGATGTTATGTCGTGCCTGCATTTACCGGACTTGGAGCACCACACTGGGATCAGTATGCCAGAGGAACAATAGTGGGAATTACACGTGGCGTGAACAAATATCACATTATACGTGCAACTTTAGAATCTCTTGCATATCAGACAAATGATGTTCTTCAGGCTATGAAGTCTGACTCGGGTATTGAACTTGCAGCTCTCAAAGTTGACGGAGGAGCAAGTGCTAATAATCTTCTAATGCAGATGCAGGCTGATATCATAGCGGCTCCTGTTAATCGTCCGGGCTGTGTGGAAACTACTGCAATGGGCGCGGCCTATCTTGCCGGACTGGCAGTAGGATATTGGGCAAGCAAAGAAGACGTAAAGAAAAACTGGTCTATTGACAGTGTCTTCGAGCCGAAGATTTCCCGGGAAGAAAGAGAGGCTAAGATTAAGGGATGGAACAAAGCTGTCAAATATGCCTTTGACTGGGCAAAGGAAGAGTAAAGTCTATGACAATAGCAGTAATAGGATCTATTTTTGTAGATATAAAAGGTTATCCCTCTGATATATATATTTCTCAGGGGAGAAATGCAGGTCGCGTGGAACAGGTTCACGGTGGAGTCGGGCGCAATGTTGCAGCTGATATCTCCGGTATGGGATTCGATACCGTGTTTATCAGCCTTGTGGATTACTCCGGAATGGGTGAAGATGTTATACGTAAACTGAATGATTGCAGTATTTGTACTGAGTACATTGCAAGGGTTAATGACGGAATGGGAACATGGCTTGCTGTCTTTGATCATAATGGTGACGTTGTAGGCTCTATATCAAAGAGACCAGATATGAGCTACCTGACACGTATCTTAGAGGAGTCAGGAGACAGTATCTTTAAAGCTGCAGACAGCATTGTTCTTCAGCTGGATATGGAACTTTCCACTGTAGAGAAAACACTTTCACTGGCAGAGATATACGGCAAGGATGTCTATGCGGTGATTTCAAATATGAGCATAGTCATGGAAAGAAAAGATTATCTGAAATCTTTATCATGTGTCGTCTGTAATATTCAGGAAGCTGAAATGCTGTTTTCAGAGGAGTACTCCACATACAGCATTGAAGAAATGATTACAGAGGTAAGGCACAAGGCACATGAACATGGATTAAGGAGATTAGTGATCACCATGGGTGGTGAAGGCGCTGTGTACTGTGATATTGACGGCACTTCCGGATTCTGTCCGGCAAAAAAAGTTCAGGTTGTAGACACCACCGGAGCAGGTGATGCATTCCTTGCAGGTGTGGCTGCAGGTCTGACAACCGGAAAGAATCTTGCTGATGCCTGTAAAACAGGCTCCTGTCTTGCAGCTGCAGTAATCGGTACTTCGGAAAATATCTGTCAGGGGGTTATATAATGAGGGAGAGTATAGTAGAAGAAATAAGAAACAGGCTTTTTCAGCTTCAGGATTTGAAGTATAAGGAATTCCATTCACGCCTTATTCCAAATGTAGAACCTGACACTGTAATCGGCGTGAGAATGCCGGCTATGAGAAAACTGGCTAAGGAAGTCTCTAAGTGGGATAATATAGGTGCCTTTTTATCCTCAACTCATGAGTACTATGAGGAAAAGAATATTCATGGTCTGATAATTGAGAAGTGCAAAGATTTTAATCAGCTTATAAAGCTGCTTGATGATTTTCTTCCGTGTGTGGATAACTGGGCTACATGCGATCTGTTAAGTCCAAAGCTTTTTAAGAAGTATCCGGAGGAAACACTGACAGAAATCAGACGATGGATTTCAAGTGATGCACCTTATACAAAAAGATTTGGCATAGAAATGCTTATGAGCTTTTATTTAGATGAAAACTTTAAAGCTGAATATCTTGAAATTGTTTCTCCAATCAGGTCGAAAGAATATTATGTGAACATGATGATTGCGTGGTTCTTTGCGACTGCCCTTGCCAAGCAGTGGGACGCAACAGTTCCTTATATTGAAGAGCGCAAACTTGATACATGGACTCATAATAAGACTATTCAAAAGGCAATAGAAAGCTATAGAGTTTCTGATGAAAAGAAGGAATACTTAAGGGGATTAAAATGGCAAAGAGCAGGAAAATAATAATCTCGGTTTTCGCAGCTGCTGCAGCCTTATGCATTGCAATGGCTGTATACCTGTGTGATTACTACAGTTCTTAGTACACTGTGGAGCAGATAGCGGCTTCTAATGCGGAAATTAAGTATGATGAAAACAGCAGCGGGATATTCATCGATGGGGCAGATAAGGTAATTGAGAATATAGATGCTGGAAAAATATACACAGGAGGAACAGTGGTCTGTAACGTGTTCGGAATTATTAAAGGCAATAAATGATAATTAGAGCCGACAACATGAAAAGAATTCTTTTTATTAAATTCTAAATGATAAAATACTAACATATAGTTGACACTGAAAAAAAAAAGAGGAATAAAAAATGAGTCTATTTGAATCTTATGACAGCGAAAGAAAAGCTGCTTTGAATCCTGAGGACGTATATGACAGAGTCGAAGGTTTTCCTGAGACGGTTATAGTAACTTTTAAGAAAGCAATTGTTGACCTTGTACTGGAGAGTTTTGACTGTGAGCCGGTAGGAACCCTGCTGAGCGGTACTGTACTTAAAATCTACAAGTTCACCGTAGATGGTCATGACTTTGCTCTTTACCAGACCACTATGGGTTCACCTATGACAGCCGGTCTTATGGAAGAGGTAATTGCAATGGGCGGAAGAAAATTTGTATTCTTTGGTTCATGCGGAACCTTAGACCGCACTATTCCTGCAGGTCATCTTATTGTCCCAACTGACGCCTATAGAGATGAGGGCACAAGTTATCATTATCAGCCGGTATCCTACGGGGATTTTGTACACATCCCTACAGCTGACCTTACAGCGTCAGTAATAAGAAATATGGGACTTAAGGCTATTGAAACAAAGGTATGGACCACGGACGGTCTGTACAGGGAAACAAGAAGAAATATGCAGAACAGACTTGAATCGGGATGCCGTGTAGTAGATATGGAGTGCTCTGCCATAATGACTGTGGCAGAATACAGAGGGGTACCTGCATGGCAGTTCCTGTATGCAGAGGATAATCTGGACGATATTGTCTGGGATCCTAGAACTATGGGGAAGGTCCCTAAATCGGCCAACGAATTATATCTTAAAGTTGCGTTAGAGATTGCAAAGGAGATTTCATCTGATGAAAATAATTAAACGATTTATTGCTATTACAGGAATATTTGCTTTGATACTGGCAGTAAGTGGTTGTGGAAAATATGAAAATCTGGAAGAGTACTATACCTGTGGTGAATCTGAAAAATCCCATATTGATGAAATTGCAGATATAAATGCTGATAATATGACAATGTCTATATCGGGAAATGATATACATTATGACGTCGTATATGACAAAGCTTTTGATGAAGAAATAAGAGAATATGCTTCTCGAGAGATTGAACAGGAACTTGAAACAATGAGACCTGTATTTGCTGCTATTGCAAAAACAATAGAGGATGAAATCAATGTCAAAGACGTTAAGGTAAAGCTCATGTATCAGGACAGTTCCGGATATGTGCTTTTCGAAGACACGATTTCATCCAGAGAATAATAGTTTATTTTGTTGATTTATTCATTTAACAGGATAGCTTCAAAAAGCCTGATTCCCTGCAGAATAACGGAATCATCCATATCATAGTTTACGCTGTGAAGAGGAATTCCGCTTCCTGTTCCAAGGAAGAAGAAAAGTGCAGGCACTTTTTCCTGATAGAAGGAAAAATCTTCGGCTATCATAACAGGATTATCAAGTTCTTTATAACCCAGTTTGTCCAGGAACGGAATTACACGTTCATAGACGGCTGGGTTATTTATTACTGCCGGATGATATTTTATAACCTCAGGTGTTACTTTCACACCCATGTCTTTGTATATCTCAGAAGCAATACGGTCCATTTCATCGAGAATGGACTGCCATGTCTCTTCGCTGAATGTTCTGATTGTACCTAATAGCTCAGCCTGCGGTGAAATTGCATTTCTTACAGTGCCACTGGTCAGCTTTCCAAACCTGACAATGCAGTTATCATTAATTTCATTATCCACATAATCGTATATTTCAGTTAAAAATCTTGCCGCAGCATGAAGTGCGTCCTTTCCCTTCCATGGTTCACCGCAATGTGCACTGACGCCACTGAAATGAACATCGACTGAGGTGGATTTTGCCATCATCGGACCGCTTATGGAGGAAATCTGACCTTTGGGCAGTGTTGGCCAGTTGTGAAGCCCGAAGATTTCCTTAATATTATATGTCTCAAAAAAATCCGTATTGCAGATTTTAAGAGCTCCGTCAATGGTTTCTTCTGCAGGCTGGAATAGAAGCACCACATTATGTGCAGGAGAGAAGCCTTCAGATTTCTTATCATCAATAAGCTCTGCAAATCCAAGCATTATTGCCATATGTGAATCATGGCCACATGCATGCATTTTCCCATCGTGCTCAGAAATATAGGTGAGATCATTCACTTCCTGAATTGGAAGTGCATCCATGTCACATCTGAAGCATATTGCATCTTTCTTGCCGAAATCATAGACAGCGGCTACACCATAGCCAGCAATATCATCAACTCTGCATGAAAGTGGTTTAAGTACATTTCTTATATATGCACCGGTCTTTGGTAAGTCGAAGCTTAATTCCGGTATCCTGTGGAGATCTCTTCTGTATTTCACTGATCTTTCTAATAATTCGCTGTATTCTTTCATTAATCTGGTTCCTCCATTTTATAGCTCTGCCTATTATTTTAAATCTTACATGGTCTATAGTCAATTTATCTTTCACATTTGCTGAAATTGTGATAAAATACTAACATTATGAGAAAATTTGATAAGATTAAACGAAATTTGAAGAAAAAAATAAATAAAAAGATAACGCAGACGAAAAATTTTACAAAAAAAGTACTTTTTATATTGCTCATTATTGTAGTTTTTTTAGCTGCTGTTTACTGTATCATGTATATTAAGAATTCTAAGTATGATGGACTTGGAGAACAGATGGATTATCCTCAATCGACATATAACATGGATTGTCTTTATACAGGTAAAAAAGGAAGAATTTATGATGACGGTATATATATATCGAAAAAGGGAATTGACGTTTCTGTGTTTCAGGGCGAGATAGACTGGGTAAAGGTTAAACGTTCAGGTATAGACTTTGCCATGATAAGGCTGGGATTCCGCAGCTCTTCAGATGGTACAATCTATATGGACACTAATTTCAAAACAAATCTGAGGCGTGCCAAGGCTGCCGGTGTGGATGTAGGTGTCTACTTCTTCTCTCAGGCCATTACTGTGGACGAGGCAATGGAAGAAGCACGTTTTGTTTTGAAACATATTCGCTTTCACGGTGTAACTTATCCTGTTGCATTTGATATGGAACCTGTTGACGGAGATGATAGAATTTCAGGTTTAAGCAAAGCTGAAAAGACAGAAATTGCAGATGCGTTCTGTCAGGTTATTAAGGCTAACAGATTTAAACCTGTTATATATGGTAATCCAACGTGGTTTAGAAGAAATATTAAGCTGGATTATCTTACTGACTATGAGTTATGGCTTGCACATTATACTGATGAAACTGATTTCTCAAGCAAATATTTAATGTGGCAGTATACTGACGCAGGGCTGGTTGATGGAATAGACGGATACGTCGATATGAATCTTTATTTTAAAGAAACGCATTAGGAGGAGATAAACATGAAAATTATGGACATTTTCAATGGTGAGAAAACAGTGTTTTCCTTTGAAATTTTCCCACCGAAAAGAGATAATTCAATTGACACTATCTACAAGACACTAGATGAACTTCAGGATTTGAAACCGGATTTCATCAGTGTTACTTACGGTGCAAGCGGAAGCCTTATGGACAATTCAACCTGTGAAATTGCTTCATCAATTAAGCGCAATTATGGACTTCTTTCCGCAGCTCATTTAACTTGTGTAAACTCATCTCAGGATGAGGTGAGAGAGGTATTAAGGCGACTTTCTGACAGTGGCGTTGAAAATATACTTGCTTTAAGAGGCGACTATATTCCTGACGTTCCACCTAAAGAGGATTTTAAGCACGCAAGTGATCTCATAGAGTTTATCAAAAAGGAAGGATATGACTTTGGTATTTCAGGTGCATGCTATCCAGAATGTCATTTAGACAGTGATAGTCCTGTTGATGACCTGAAAAACCTGAAAAAGAAAGTAGATGCAGGTGCAGAACATCTTATTTCACAGCTTTTCTTCGATAATAACCTGTTCTACAGTTTTGTGGAAAAAGCTCGAATTGCAGGAATCGATGTTCCGATTGAGGCAGGAATCATGCCTGTAGTAAACAAGAAACAGATTGAAAGAATGGTTTCACTGTGCGGAGCAAGCCTGCCGGCAAAGTTTACAAGAATGATGTCAAAATACGAAAACAATCCTGAAGCTATGAGAGATGCAGGCATTGCATATGCGGTAAATCAGATTGTAGATCTGGTATCTCACGGAGTAGACGGAATTCACTTATATACGATGAATAATCCATATATTGCACGCAGAATAAACGAAAGCGTAAGAAGTTTGTTCTAAGACGTTTTGATACATAGAGAGGAGAAGAAATGAACAAGTTACTCAGTCTTTTTTCTGAAGATAAAGAATTTATTATTCTTGATGGCGGCATGGGAACTATGCTGCAGAAAGAGATTCCGGAAATCGGCAGAGTCCCTGAAGTACTTAACATAACACACCCTGAAATTGTTCAGAAAGTTCACAAAATGTATATTGACGCCGGATCAGATATTATTAATACATGCACTTTTGGTGTAAATAAATATAAAATTGACGGTTGCGGGCATACTGTGGAGGAGTTAGTTGAGGCGGCTGTAAAAAATGCCAGAGAAGCTGCTTCAGGAACCGATGCAAAGGTTGCACTTGATATTGGACCTATCGGCCGTCTCCTTGAACCAAATGGAAATCTTCCTTTCGAAGAAGCCTATGAAATATTCAAGCGACAGATTATAGCAGGCAGCGGTGCTGACCTTATAACCATAGAAACAATGACGGATCTGTACGAGCTGAAGGCCGCTTTACTTGCAGCTAAGGAAAATTCAGACCTGCCTGTAATATGTACAATGTCCTTTGAGGCAAATCACAGAACATTCACAGGTACAGAAATAAGCTCAATGGCTTTAACAGCAGGCGGACTTGGTGCAGACGCTGTTGGTGTCAACTGTTCCCTTGGACCGGCAGACTTCCTTCCATTAATAAAGGAATTAAGCAAGTGGACAAAGCTGCCGATTGTTTCAAAGGCAAATGCAGGTTTGCCTGACCCTGAGACAGGCACATACACTACAACGGCTGATGAATTCGCCAAAGACACTGCTTCACTTGTTCCATACGGTGTGAAATTTGTCGGCGGATGCTGCGGAACAACACCTGAGTTCATCAAAACCTTAAAAAAAGAATTATCTTCACTGAAATACTGCCCAAACAATCCGGAAATACCTTCAGCTGTATGTACTCCGGAAAAGACAGTTATTATTGATCAGCCTAGAATAATTGGAGAAAGGCTTAATCCTACAGGCAAGAAAAAGCTGAAAGAAGCTTTGAAAGCTGGGGATATGGATTATATTCTAAATCAGGCAGCTGATCAGATCAGAGATGGAGCCGAAATTTTAGACGTTAATACAGGTATGCCTGGGATAGACGAAAAAGAGGTTATGGTAAACATAGTAAAGGCACTTCAGGGAATCACTGATACACCTCTTCAGATAGACTCCGGTAAACCTGAAGTAATAGACGCAGCACTTAGAGTTTACAGCGGTAAAGCAATTGTTAACTCCGTGAGTGGCGAAGAAGAATCTTTATCTAAAGTTTTACCTTTAGTAAAAAAATATGGTGCTGCTGTTGTTGGCCTTACTCTTGATGATGATGGAATTCCAAAGACTGTTGAAAAAAGAATACAGATTGCAGAAAAGATTTTAAGCCGCGCTCTTGAACTGGGAATTCCGAAGGAGGACGTATATATTGACTGCTTAACCTTAACTGTTTCGGCAGAACAGGAAAATGCGGCGGGGACTCTTGAGGCTATCAGATATATAAAAGAAAAGATGGGGCTGAAGACTGTTCTTGGTGTTTCCAATATTTCTTTCGGACTGCCAAACAGAGCCCTCATAAATCATAATTTCCTTCAGATGGCACTTACTTGTGGATTGGATTTGCCTATTCTGAACCCTGGTGCTCCGGACATGGTAAGAGCAGTAGATGTCTATAAGCTTATAAATAATATTGATAAGGGTGCAAAAAACTATATCAGAAAATATAGTGATGAGATAAAGCCTGCTCAAGCTGTGGCAACAGGTATTCCCGGCGGTTCTGTGATGGATTCGGCTGTAGATGAAAAAAATGCCGGTGAACTGGAATACGCAATTATGAATGGGCTTAATGGCAAATGCAGGGAACTGACTGAAAAAGAACTTGAAAAAAACACCCCTGAATATGTAATCAATCAGGTTTTGATACCAATTCTTGATAAAGCAGGCAAAGAATTTGAAATTGGAAGAATATTTATCCCACAGCTTATGCTCTGTGCACAGACTGCACAAATTGCTTTCGATGCTGTTAAAGAAAAGCTGTCAGCTGAGACCACACATGATGAGAATGCCGGAAAGATTGTAATTGCAACTGTAAAAGGGGATATCCATGACATTGGAAAAAATATTGTAAAAGTAATTCTTGAAAATTACGGCTATAAGATTTATGACCTGGGTAAGGATGTTGATCCAGCAGAAATTGTAAAAGTTGCCGTAGAGGAAAAGGCAGGTCTTGTTGGTCTTTCTGCACTTATGACAACCACATTGGGTGCCATGGAAGATACTATCAGATTGCTTCGCGAGCATGCACCGGAGTGCAGGATTATGGTAGGCGGTGCGGTGTTAACTGAAGACTATGCGGACAAAATAGGTGCAGATTATTATGTAAAGGATGCCAAGGCATCTGCAGATGTAGCCAGAAAAATCTTTTAAGGTTGACTTTTATATTGTAAATTGATACACTAGTATAAGTTTTGTACATACTTAGGAGGTATTAATTTATGAAAGAATTATTGAAAGCTTGGAATAAGCTAAGCTTGGTAGTTCAGATTGCTATTGGTCTTGTAATAGGTATAATTCTTGCCCTTACTGTTCCTGACAAAGTATCTGGTATAACTATTTTCGGCAGCCTTTTCGTAGGTGCACTTAAGGGCGTTGCACCGGTTCTGGTTTTCTTCCTTGTTATGTCTGCTATTTCACAGCATAAATCAGGACAGAAAACTAATATGAAAACGATAATTATTCTGTATCTGGTTGGAACTCTTGCTGCAGCATGTATTGCTGTAGTGGCAAGCTTCATTTCACCTATGACACTTACGCTGACAGAAGGTGTAAGCGATATTGCTCCACCTAGCGGAATTGGTGAAGTTCTTAAGACTCTTGTGTTTAACATGGTTAAGAACCCGGTAGATGCGCTTTTAAACGCTAACTATATTGGTATTCTTGTATGGGCAGTTCTTTTAGGTGTAGCATTAAAGGGAGCAGCTCAGGGGACAAAAGATGTTATATCTAACATTGCTGATGCTGTTTCACAGGTTGTAAGATGGGTTATCAGATTTGCACCTTTGGGAGTAATGGGTCTGGTATTTGATGCTATCGCAACAAGCGGAATCGAGGCATTAAAGAGGTATGCCGGTTTAATCGTTCTTCTTGTAGCAGTTATGCTTATTGATGCGCTGATTGTAAACCCTATTATCGTATTTGTTATGACTAGAAGTAATCCTTATCCACTTGTATTAAAGTGCCTGAAGGATAGTGGTATCACTGCATTCTTCACAAGATCATCAGCGGCAAACATTCCTGTTAATATGAGACTTTGCGATGAATTAGGATTAGATAAGGACACTTATTCAATCTCAATTCCTCTTGGAGCAACAATAAACATGGGTGGTGCTGCAATTACAATTTCCATTCTTGCACTTGCAGCAGCTAATACTTTGGGAATAACTGTAGATATTCCGACTGCAATCATCCTTTGTGTACTGTCAGCTTTAAGTGCATGTGGTGCATCCGGTGTCGCAGGCGGCTCACTGTTATTAATTCCTCTTGCATGCTCACTGTTTGGTATTCCAAATGATATTGCAATGCAGGTTGTTGGTGTTGGTTTCATTATTGGAGTTATTCAGGACTCATGTGAAACTGCACTTAACTCTTCAACAGACGTTCTGTTTACAGCAGCTGCAGATATAGCTCAGAAGAGAAAATAAAGAAAATAAAGAAAAAAATAAGACGCTCCTTTAAAGTCGTGAGACTTTTTAGCAGCGTCTTTTTTATATTTATTTTTTCGGTTTCTGATTCTTCAGATATGTCAGTAAAGTACCGGTATATCTTTCCAGCCTGTCACTATTTAAGTTTACGCATATTATTTCCGCATTTACGTTATATTTACGCAGATATGATGCTGCTGACGGTGCAACTGACGGTGAGAACTCTAAATTCTTTCCGGAGTATATATTGAAGGCCTCATGAATCTTTGACGGAAGAGTGTCCTCCTCTTCTACAGTCCATTTCGCCTGTCCGCCCAGTCTGCGGTACTTTATATTTGAAAGGCCGCAGATTGTCTTATAGGTATTATCGATTTCTGTAAGCGATGCCTCTTCCAGACTGCTTGCAGAAGCAAGGATTGTATATACTCCATCAGCCTCTGAAACACAGCCGATATTTGTTGATGAAATCACATCACCATTATCATTCTTATAATAAACACCATCAAGAAGGGTATATATTACACTGACAAACTCATCGGCATCTTTTTGTTCCATAACACGTTTAGGAAGTTTGACTTCCTTGTAGGTTATTTTAAAATCCGGGAATTTTTCCGATCTTTTACTAACCTGCTTTTCAATGTAGCTATCCAGTTTGTCTGTAAACTTCTTATAGTCATTTTCATTAATTACTATTGTAGCACAGGCATCTTTCGGAAGAACATTTCCACTGCTGCCACCATGGAAATCTGCAAGTTTAAAAATATATGCATTAGTTTTAAATGAAGCAAGAAGATTTCCCAGTGTTTTTATAGGATTTGGATATGAGGAATAGGTAAGCGCCGGTATTCCGCCGGGAAGTCCTTCAACAGTTATCCTGATAGCTTTGTTGCCTTTTGTCTTAATTCTTGCTGTAGAATACTCTTTGGTAAACTCGTAAGTTGAGCGGCCACCTGTAGTAGTTGACCAGAAATTATTACTGTTACCATTAACACATATTATATTATGAACATCACTAATGTAATCCTTATCCAGAGCCTTTATTCCGTTAAAGTTATTTCCTGTATTATCCGTGAACAGTATTCGCAGATGTCCTGTTTCTGCCTTATTTTTCGCAAGATACAGGCATAGAGACATAGGTGCAATGCAGCCGTCAAAATTATCCACACTGTAACTGCATACAAGCAAGGTAGGTTTCACTTTTTTATAACCTTTCGCTGCGGCAACATCCATTATAACATTGCCTGAATCATCCGATTCGCATGATACACCTTTTGTCTTTGCCCAGTTCGTGAGATAATCAACGACCGCGTCTACTGATGTCATTGTCTCTTTAGAGTCATCGAGGTCAGTGGCATATGCAAAGGTTTTTGTTTCTATCGATGCCTTTTCCGATAGTGCTTTCTGCTCGTCTCTGTATTTCATAATGCCAAAAATTCCAGCAATTAAAACCAGCAAAGCCAGGACGATAAGCATAACAAATCTTTTACTTATCTTACCGTTCGTCTTAATGAGAAGCCCTTTTCTACCTACTATTAATTTCATAAAATTATATTTACTCCTTAAATAAAATCATTTATAATAATAACATAAAGTTAGTGTTTATTGTAGGGGTTTCACGAAAACTTCACACAATTATTATTTACTTACAGGAGAGAAATATATGGAATCCAGGAACTTAATTTTAAGAGAAACTGTCTTCGATGATTGCAGATATTTTGCCGAATGGGAATGCAAACCAGAGGTTACAGAGTTTTTTACAATGGATGAGGGTAGAAATTACGAGGATATAGTGACCGAATATGTAAGATATAACCTTGATCCGACAAAGATGCAGTTTACAATTACTCTTAAGCCGGGAGAGAAGCCAATCGGGAGAGTATACCTGTCACGAATCAACAGGGCGGAAGACTCTCTTGATATAACCAGAATTTATATTGCTGATCCTGAAAACAGAAATAAAGGTTTTGGAGAAGAGACTCTGCGTATGATACTTCAGTATGCATTTATCGATCTTCATATGGAAAGGGTAACTATCGACCATTTTGAAAAAAATAAAATTGCTGCGACTTTGTATGAGAGCATCGGCTTTAAAAATGAAGGTCTTATGAGAAATGCCGGAAAGAAAAACGGCAGGTATGTAAATCTTCAGTTGAAGTCCATGTTGAGAGCAGAGTATTACGACAAGATTCATAAATAAAATAATTTAAAAACCTGTAAGTATTAGAATTACTGAGACTAAAGTCTATACTGACCCAAATGGGTCAGTATTTTTTTGTTTTTTATGATTTAATAGTTGACCTTGGGGTATAGTAATTGTATAATTTTTTATCGGAAAGCAGATAAGGACACAATATATAGTGTTATGATGTATTTTTAAAAAAGCATATTTTTATTAGTATTATGATGGAGAGGGAGCGCGAAAATGGACAGCATTACTAAGATTATTAAAAGAGATGGCCGAACCGTTGATTTTAACATAGAAAAAATAACGGATGCCATATTTAAAGCTGCAACGGTTCTGGGCGGTAGAGACCGTGAAATGGCAAGCTATCTTGCAAAACAGGTTGAATTATACCTTCTGGAGGTATGTCATACATCTATACCAACTGTAGAACAGGTACAGGATGCTGTTGAAAAAATTCTGATTGAAAACGGACACGCAAGAACTGCCAAAGAATATATTCTATACAGAGCTGAACGTACAAGAGTAAGAGACATGAATACTAAGCTTATGCGTATTTATGAGGATCTTACATTTAAAGAGGCAAAAGATAACGACGTTAAGAGAGAGAATGCAAACATCGATGGAAATACCGCTATGGGAACTATGCTTAAATATGGTTCTGAAGGAGCAAAGGAATTCTACAAGATGTACGTAATTGATCCAAAATATGCTAAGGCTCATGAGAATGGTGATATTCATATTCATGACATGGATTTCTACACTCTTACTATGACATGCTGCCAGATAGACCTTGTTGAACTTCTTAAAGATGGTTTCTCAACAGGACATGGCCACTTGAGAGAACCAAATGATGTTGAAAGCTATGCAGCACTTGCATGTATCGCAATTCAGTCCAATCAGAACGACCAGCACGGTGGTCAGTCGGTACCAAACTTTGATTTTGGTATAGCTCCCGGCGTTAGAAAGTCTTATAAGAAGCTTTATTCAAGAAATCTCGGCAAGGCTTTGGAAATGGTCTATGACATAGAAGACGGTCTGGATTTTTCAAAGAATCTGTGTAAGAAGATTGAAGAAGAACATGGAGTTATCCCTTGCATGGCATGGGACAATAATTATAAAGAAATCGAAGCTAAAGAGCTTTACAAGAAAGGCCTTACTCCTGAACAGATTGAAAAGGTTCAGAAGATTGCAACAAAATATGCTGATCAGGGAATAGAAAGAAAGACTTTTCAGGCAATGGAGGCTCTGGTACATAACCTGAATACAATGCATTCAAGAGCAGGCGCTCAGGTTCCTTTCAGTTCACTGAACTACGGTACTGATACATCTCCTGAAGGCAGACTTGTAATGAAATCAATTCTGCTTGCTACTGAGGCAGGACTTGGAAACGGTGAGACACCGATTTTCCCAATCCAGATTTTCAAAGTTAAGGAGGGAATCAGCTATAATCCTGAAGATCCTAACTATGATCTGTTTAAGCTTGCCTGTAGAGTTTCTGCAAAAAGATTATTCCCTAACTTCTCATTCCTGGATGCACCGTTTAACAAGCAGTACTATGTAGAAGGAAGACCGGAGACAGAATGCGCTTACATGGGATGCAGAACAAGAGTAATCGGAAATGTTCATGATCCAAGCAGGGAAATTGTATACGGAAGAGGAAATCTTTCATTTACTTCAATTAACCTTCCTAGACTTGCAATTAAAGCAAAAGGAGATCAGGAAATTTTCTTTGACAGCCTAGATCATGTAATTGATATTGCTATCGGACAGTTAAATGAAAGATATAGAATTCAGTGTCAGAAAAAAGTGAAGAATTTCCCATTCTTAATGGGACAGGGCGTATGGATTGATTCCGATAAGCTTTCACCAGAAGATACAATTGAAGAAGTTCTTAAACATGGTACCCTTACAATAGGATTTATTGGTCTTGCTGAAGCACTTAAGGCTCTTATCGGTGAACATCACGGCGAATCTGAAAGAGCACAGAAGCTTGGTATCGAGATTGTTGCATACATGAGAAAACGTATGGATGAAGAGGCAAGAAAGACAGGATTAAACTGGTCACTGATTGCAACTCCTGCTGAAGGTCTGTCAGGCAGATTTGTCAGAATTGACAGAGAAAAGTTTGGTGTTATTCCAGGTGTAACAGACAGGGATTACTACACTAACAGCTTCCATATTCCTGTGTATTATAATATCAGCGCATTTGATAAGATTAAAAAAGAGGCACCTTATCACAGTCTTACTAACGGTGGTCATATCTCATATATCGAACTTGACGGTGACCCTATCAAGAACCTTGATGCTTTCGAAAAGGTAGTAAGATGTATGAAGGAGAACGGAATAGGTTATGGTTCCATTAACCATCCTGTAGACAGAGACCCGGTATGCGGTTACACAGGCCTGATTGATAATGAATGTCCTTGTTGTGGAAGAAAAGAATATGACAGTGAACCAAAGTTTGAAAGAATAAGAAGAATCACAGGATATCTTGTAGGTACAATGGATCACTGGAATGATGCAAAATCCAGCGAAGAAAAGGACAGAGTAAAACACGGTATTGGAGAAGGATTTGAAGCATTATGATAGATAAGACTAAGCAGCTTCGTTTAGCCGGAGTTGTGAGAGAGTCAATTGTTGATGGTCCCGGCATAAGATTTGTTATTTTCTGCCAGGGCTGTCCTCATCACTGTGTGGGATGCCATAATGAACCTACTCATGATTTTAACGGGGGATTCGACTGTGATGCAGACAAGATTCTGGCTGCCATTGACGAAAATCCGCTTCTTGACGGTGTAACATTCAGCGGCGGTGAACCGGCATGTCAGCCTGAGGGTTTTCTCACACTTGCAAAAGAGATTCATAAAAGAGGGCTGAACATCATAATGTATTCCGGCTACACTTATGAAGAGCTTCTGAAGATGGGCGAATCAGATGGCGCTCTGGCAGATTTGATGGACAACATAGATATTCTCATAGATGGCAGATACGATCATACACAGAGGGATTTGACACTGCTTTTCAGAGGCAGCAAAAATCAGAGGGTAATAGATGTTTTAAAGTCAAAGAATGAAGGCGTTGTAGTGCTCGCAGAAAATTTCTAGATTTTAAAAAAAACACTTGTATTTGATACCTGTTTTATGCTATAATGTCGATTGTTCGATATGAACTGATTACAAACACGAAAAAATGCTATGAGCTTGAGATATTGAAGGAGGTGCGGTAGATGTCAAGAAAATGTGAAATTTGCGGAAAAGGTCAGGTTTCAGGAAACACAGTTTCCCATTCCAACAGACATTCAAGAAGAAAGTGGAATGCAAATATCCAGACTGTAAGAATTGACGATAATGGTACAGTAAGAAAAGCTAATGTATGCACAAGATGCATCAGATCAAACAAGATTAACCGTGCCATCTAATTGAATTTGTGCAGAAGACCCGCTTGAAACAAGCGGGTTTTTTTGTTTTTTCAGCATCTGAGCAACCATATTCCAAATATTACAAGGACGAAACCCAGGAGCATAATCCATGCTTTTGGTGGAAGAATAAATGCACAGACAGTCACAATTCCAATAATTAGAAGAATAAAACCGATATCTGAAGCCTCTCTGTATTTCCAGCAGGGCTTTCTTTTTTTATTGTTGCAGTTTCCCATATTATCACCCTTATTATATTATGCATTATGGACAGAATTGGTGAAATAATGTACACTTGTTATGTACAGAAGGAGATGACAGACTATGAGTTTATATAAGTCCACAGATCTGGGTACTGTAAAAATATCAAACGTTTTATTTGCCCAGATGATTGTAAACAGCTTCAGGCAAAAAGAGTGTGCAGGTAAAATCTGGCCTGCAACAACAAAAGGCAAACAGATAGGAAATGACCAGAAATATAATATTTCAGATGTTGCATCACACATTATTCTTAAGCACAGCAGTGATTGCAAGGACCTTGAACTGGAGTTTAATGTTATTATTATGTTCGGAAACAGTATTTCAAAAATAACTACCTGCGTGGCAGATTATATCTCTGATTGTATAGAAAAAAACTTTGGGAAAAAACCAAACAGAATAATAATTCACATTACAGGGATAAGATCTAAGCAGATTGCAAGAAGGAATCTAGAGGTTATCAAACAGTATGAATATTGAAGATAAGGTCACTACTCTTAAAGGAATAGGACCCAAGAAGGCTGAACTTCTTTCCAAACAGAATATTGATACACTGGAAGATTTGCTGTATCTTTTTCCAAGAAAGTACGAAGACAGAAGAAATACCACCCCTATAGGGGAACTTGAAGTAGGTAAAGATTATCTGATTTCCGGTAAAGTGCTGTCTAGAAGATACAGAGCCAGTTCATATAAAAGGAATACTCCGCTCTCAGTTTTAGTGGGTGATGGTACAGGAACTGTTGAAATAGTGTTCTTTAACGCACGTTATATTGCAAATTTCTTTAAGGTTAATGGGGAATACTCATTTTATGGAAGAGTTAGTACTAATATGGACCGCAATCAGATGGTTCATCCCGAATTCTTCCGAGCCGGCGATCCGGCAGACATAAGAGGGATAGTTCCTGTTTATCCTGCAGTAGGTGGGTTATCCCAGAACGAAATACGAAGGCTCCAGCTTCAGCTGAAAGACGTATATAATCAGATAGAAGAATGGCTTCCGGAAAGACTTGTTAACGAAAACCGTCTGGCAAGTCTGGCATATGCATTTGAAAACATCCATTTTCCTAAAGATGGAAAGCATATGCTTCAGGGTAAGTTCAGGATGGTATTTGATGAACTGCTTACACTGGAGACAGGTCTGTGCTATATGAAAAATGAGACTGCTCGTGACAGAAACGGAGTAGTGATTGATACCGGCTGTGCATCAGAATTTATAGATAATCTGCCTTTTGAGCTGACTGAGGGACAACTCAGCACATGGAAGGATATTGAAAATGATTTGTCATCAGAAAAAGCCATGAACAGACTGATTCAGGGCGATGTCGGTTCAGGTAAAACTGTTCTTGCTCAGTTGTGCATGTTCCTTTGTGCCCGCAGTGGCTATCAAAGTGTTATTATGGCTCCTACAGAACTCCTTGCCAAGCAGCATCTGGAATCATTTACTGAAGCTTTTAAGCCTTACGACATTAATATAGCTTTGTTGTGCAGCAGTATGAAGGGTTCTGAAAAGAAAAAAGTGTTAGACGCTTTAGAAAATGGAACCATTGATGTTCTGATCGGAACACATGCTGTTATTCAACCGGAAGTAAAGTTTAGAAACCTGGGTATGGTAATAACAGACGAGCAGCACAGGTTTGGCGTCAATCAGAGAAGCGTTCTGTCTCAGAAAGGAAACCATCTGAATGTAATGGTTATGACCGCTACGCCAATTCCAAGAACTCTTGCGGTAATTCTTTATGGTGATCTGGATATTTCTCAGATAAGAAGTATGCCTAAGGGACGTAAGAAAGTAAAAACATATGCTGTAAACGGTGATATGAGGAATCGTGCGTATGATTTTGTAAAAGAAGAGTTACGAAAGGGCAGACAGGCATATGTAGTTGCACCACTTATAGAAGAATCGGAAAATATTGACGCAAAATCCGCAGAAGAGTTGTATGAAGAACTTACAGACAAATTTCGCGGTTTTAAAGTTGCTTTGATTCATGGAAATCTTAAACAGAAGGAAAAGGATGAAGTTATGGAAGCTTTTGTCAGAGGCGAGATACATGTTCTTGTTTCCACTGTTGTCATTGAAGTAGGCATCAATGTGGCAAATGCAACGATTATGGTAATTGAGAACAGTGAACGCTTCGGTCTGGCACAGATGCACCAGCTGAGAGGACGAGTCGGACGTGGCAGTCAGCAGTCTTACTGTTTCCTTATATGCCATAATGAAAGTGAAATTGCATTAGAGCGTAACAAAATCATGACGTCGACAAATGACGGTTTTGAAATTGCTGAAGCCGACTTACAGCTTCGTGGTCCCGGAGAAATATTCGGAACAAGACAGCATGGATTGCCGGAAATGCATATCAGTGATCTGATAAGGCACGCGGATGTTCTTGAACAGGCAAAAAACATTGCAAAGTCTATAATAGATAGTGATCCCGGACTGGAATCGGAAGAGTATTCCGGTCTGAAAAAAAGAATTATAAAAATGTTTGGTGAAAACATAAAACTAGAACTTTAGACTTTCTTTATAACAGGTTACTAAAAGCTGTTAATGAAACTAAATTTTACAAGGTATCAAAACCTCCTGCAAGGTTAAATTAATAGTGTAAACAGGAGGTGAAAACAAATGAATTTACAGGAAAAAATGAACGTTAATGCAAAGCCTGCATTAAAGAATTTAAAGACTGAAGTTGCTAACGAACTTGGCCTTTCAAACTATGATCAGACTGATAAGGGTAACCTTACAGCAAGACAGAATGGCTATGTTGGCGGCTATATGACTAAGAAATTAGTTGAAATGGCAGAACAGCAGCTTGCAGGAAAGTAAACTGTAAAGTTAATCAGTTAGAATAGTCGTATAACAGACTTAAAAAAGAGCCGGAAAGATTTATCTGATACCGGCTCTTTTTTATGATGAGTGAATATTGCAAGGAGAAAAGCTTTTTGCTATAATTAGTTGAAAATAAATACAAAGGGAAAACAATATGAGAATTATTACAGGAGAATATAGAGGACGCAGGCTGGAATCACCTATAGGATATGATGTCAGACCTACCACTGATAAAGTAAAAGAGGCAATTTTTAACATAATCATGAATGACATATGGGATGCAACCTGTGTGGATCTGTTTGCAGGTACAGGCAATCTTGGATTAGAGGCCTTGTCAAGGGGTGCAAAGAAATGCTATTTTGGAGATAACTCCAGAGAAAGCCTTAACCTGATTAAGGCCAACGTTAAAATGTGCAGGGCTGAAGATAAATCAGTTATCATTGCAGGCGATTACACTAAGACACTTTCAAGAATAAATGAAAAAATAGATATTTTCTTTCTTGACCCGCCTTATAAGGACGGGCTTTATGAAAACTGCCTGGAATTAATAGATGAACTGGATTTATTATCAGAAGACGGCATAGTTGTGGCAGAACACGGGATCAGAGATTATGTACCGGAAGAGATAGGCAGACTGGAGATTATCAAACAGAGAAAATACGGTAAAATTATGGTCACAATCTACGCCGAAAAAAATACTGGAGAGGATACAGAAGAGGAAGAATAAAATGGGCAATAAAGCTTTATATTCAGGTTCATTTGATCCTATGACAAACGGTCATCTGGATATAATTGAAAGAGCATCCAAAATGTTTGATGAATTAATAGTCGGAGTCATTGTGAATCCCAATAAAAATGCTCTTTTTACAAAAGAGGAACGTGTTGCCATGATTGAAGAAGTTACGGCACACCTGCCAAATGTTAAGGTAGAATGTTTTCAGGGATTGCTGGCTGACTATGTTAACAAGAACAGTTTTGATGCCGTAGTAAGAGGTCTGAGAGCAACCACGGACTTTGAATACGAAATTCAGATGGCGCAGATGAATGCCAGATTGTTTAATGATGGAATAGAGTCAGTTTTTCTGATGACAAGCCCAAAGTACTCTTTCATCAGCTCAAGCATGATTAAGGAAGTGGTTTCACTTGGCGGTTGTGTTGAAGGACTTATTCCTACGTTAATACTAAATAGAATAAAAGAAAAGTACGCGAAGTAATTAGGAGGAAAAGATGACAGTTTTAGATTTATTGGAAGAAATCGAAGATATTGTGGATAAAGCGCCAGGCGTACCTCTAACCGGCAAGGTTATGGTAGATGCAGATGAGCTTCGCACAATTGTAATGGATATCAGAAAGAGCCTTCCTGACGATGTACACCAGGCACAGTGGGTTAAGGAAGAAAAAGACAGAATTCTTCAGGAAGCAAGAGCTGAATACGAAAGACTTATTAAAGAAGCTCAGAAACAGGCTGATTATCTGGTTGATACAAATGACATCACTGTTCGTGCTCACAAGGCAAGTGAAGAAATCATTCAGAATGCACAGAACTATTCTAAAGAGCTTAAGATGCGTACTTATGACTATATGGATAAGATTCTGTTCGATATGGAAAACAAAATGGATGAGTTCAGCATGAAGCTTTTTGGTGAAATGTATGGTCAGCTTGAAAAGCAGATGAGTAACCTTAACGAGGTTCTGAAGAGCAACAGAGAAGAGATTAAGGGAATGGCTTATAACACTCAGCACGGGTCAGATGTGAATGAATCCAATATGTAAAAAAGGCGTATATTACCCATGGTGGATGAATAGAATCTTACCATGGGTATATATTTTTTTGACAAAAAGATAATAATTATATCTGTAACATTAGCCGCCTGCCTGTATATGGTTGTTTTTCCGGAAATAACTATACGCGCTTCCAAGACAGCAATAGACATCTGGCTTAATTCTATTGTCCCGGTAATAATGCCTTTTTTTATTGCTGCAGGTTTTCTGAAGCGGATTGGTGTATGTAACAGTCTGCCCGTTAGGATATATCCTTTTGCAATGGCCGTTTTGTCAGGCTATCCTATGGGGGCAAAAATCTCGGGCGATTATTACAGAGATGGGCAGATAAATGAGAAAGAACTGTATTCGCTTCTCAGCTACAGCATGGTCACAGGACCTGCATTTATTGTGGGGACTGTAGGTGTGTCCCTGCTGAATTCTTATGCGGCAGGGGTCGCTCTGGCTCTTTCTCATTATGCTTCAGCTGTTGTCAACGGTTTAATATATGGCGGAACCGGATTAATCAAAACTGGCACATCCCATAGAGAATTAATAAGCTCTGACAATCAGAGTTACTATAATATACTGACCGATTCTATATTGGAAACGTTTAAATCTATGGCGATTATCCTTGCATATATTATGCTTTTTATGATCATCTGTGTAACTGTTTCAGAAACAGGATTTTTCAGCAGCAATGGATATGAGTATGGGGAAGCTTTGATAACCGGTATTATGGAGATGACTGTTGGATGCGGAAAGATGTCTGCTGTTGATATTAACACTTTATATCTGATTCCCGGCGTTTCGTTTATGATATCTTTCGGTGGACTGTCAGTGCTTGGGCAGTCAATGAGCATGCTGAAAAACTGTCCGGTAAAGGCACCGGCTCTTATGAAAATCAAGTTCAGCCATGGCCTGATAAGTGCAATAATATCTTTTGTAATTTATAAACTTATGGTAGTATGAAAGTATGAAAAGTTTTGGAATAATAGCAGAGTTTAACCCATTTCATTTGGGACATAAGTATTTAATTGACAGAGCCAGAGAAGTTACAGGGTCTGATATTTGCGTTGCAGTAATGAGTGGCAGTTTTGTTCAGCGCGGAGGTCCGGCAGTTTTTGATAAATGGGAAAGAACAAGGCTTGCTATTGAAGGGGGAGTAAATCTTCTTGTAGAGCTCCCTGCTGTATATGCTACAGCAAGTGCTGAGCACTTTGCTTTCGGTGGTGTGAAGACTCTCGAGGCGATGGGGTGCATAGACAGGCTTGTTTTCGGAAGCGAAAGCGGGGATGTGAAGCTTCTTGAAGATGCGGCACATCTGCTGAAGAAAAAAGATGCTGAAATTTTTCAGTTAACCAGATCGTTTTCAAAGAAAGGACTAGCTTTCCCGAAAGCACGTGAAGAGGCACTGCACATTATTTCACCGAACTTTGACTTGGGTATTCTGCGAGAGCCTAACAATATCTTGGCCATAGAGTATATTAAACAGTTAGAATCAATGGAACCTTACACTATTAAAAGGATTGGGCAGGGACACCATGAATCTGCAACGGCCTTGCGTAACCGGATTGCTGCCGGAAATCCGGAAGCTTTCAGACAGGCTGAAGCTAATTATTTTAACCTGATCAGATCAAGAATTTTACAAGGCAGTGCAGATGAGCTTGAAAAAATGTGTGCAGCAGGAGATGGCCTTGGCAACCGATTGAAAGACAGCGTGAGATTTGCGGAAAACACTGATGACCTGATTCGGAAAGTTAAATCCAAGGCATATACTTACAGTTCTGTTGAAAGAATGCTGGCTCATATTGTTCTGGGAATAGAAATGAATTACAGTCAGGCTCCGGCGTATATCAGAGTACTGGGTTTTGATGAAAAGGGAGCAAAACTTCTTAAGCATATAAAAAAGCAGGAATACAACCGTGTTCCTGTTATTACGAATATTAATAAAGAATGGGAAAAACTTGGCGACGGACAGGCCATGCTGGAGAAAGATATCCTGGCAACAGATGTATTTAATGTAATTTGGAACAGAAATATGTATAAAGAATCGGATTATGTAAAAAAACCTGTAATAGTAACATTTTAATGGCAACTAATGCCTTGATTTACAAAAAATTCAGGTGTATAATAGGTAAGGCAAATTTATTTAAACGAGAAAACGGAGGGAACGTAATGAACGTATTAGTAATTAACTGTGGTAGTTCATCACTGAAATATCAGGTATTAGACATGACCGGCGAAAAGCTTCTCTGCAAAGGTCTGGTTGAAAGAATCGGAATGGAAGGCTCAGTAATCAATCATACAAAGATTGGTATGGACAAGGTTTCAACTGTAGTTCCAATGAATGATCACAAGGATGCCATTGCACAGGTATTAGCTGCAATTCAGGATCCTGAAACAGGTGTTGTAGCTAGTCTGGATGAAATCGGTGCAGTAGGACACAGAGTTGTACATGCAGGTGAAAAGTTTGCTGATTCAGTAGTAATCGATGATAAAGTAATCGCAGCTCTTGAAGAATGTGTAGAATTAGCACCTCTTCACAATCCACCTAATCTGTATGGTATTGCTGCATGCCAGGAACTTATGCCTAACACACCAATGGTAGCAGTATTTGACACAGCTTATCATCAGACAATGCCACCTAAGTCATACTTATACGCATTACCTTACGAATATTATGAAAAGTACGGAATCAGAAAGTATGGATTCCACGGTACTTCTCACAAATATGTTGCTCAGAGAGCAGCTGCTATGATGAATGTAGATATCAATGACCTTAAGATCATCACTTGCCACCTTGGTAACGGTGCATCCGTATCAGCTATCAAACACGGCAGAGTAATTGATACATCAATGGGCTTCACTCCATTACAGGGTCTTGTAATGGGTACTCGCTGCGGAGACATTGACCCTGCTATCGTTACTTATATCAGACAGAAGGAAAACCTTCCTCAGGGTAAGGCTAATGAAATTCTGAACAAGAAATCCGGTGTACTTGGTATTTCCGGCGTTTCCAGTGACTTCAGAGATCTTGAAGATGCCGTTGCTGAAGGAAATGAAAGAGCAGCACTTGCCCTTGAAATCTTCGCGCAGAAGGTAAGATTCTATATCGGTGCATACATTGCTGAGATGAACGGTGTAGATGCTATCGTATTCACAGCAGGTGTTGGTGAAAACGACGTTAACATGAGAGAACTTATCTGTACAGACCTTGGAAATCTAGGAATCAAGCTTGATATCATGAGAAATAAGGTAAGAGGTAAGGAAACATTCGTTAACACAGAAGACTCAAAAGTTAAACTTCTTCTGATCCCAACTAACGAAGAATTAATGATAGCAAGAGATACATTTAATCTTACAAAGAATTTATAATTTTTGTTGACATACCATTGTTAAATGTGTATAATTTAGTAGTTGACGAAAATTCTATCAATGAATATAAACATTATGCACGAACAGGAGGTGTAGACAATGGCAGTACCTAAGAGGAAAACATCCAAAGCTAGAAGAGACAAGAGAAGATCCCCTAACATGAAGAAGTCAGTTCCAGGAGTATCAATCTGTCCACAGTGCCACGAGCCAAAGCTTCCACATAGAGTTTGCCCTAATTGTAACTACTACGATGGCAAAGAAGTTGTTGCTGAAGCAATCAACGCTTAGGATTGAAACACAGAGAATATTAAAGAGCAGTCGGGTGACTGCTCTTTTTTCTTGGCTGAGAACGCTTGAAAACTACATCTTAATTCCATATCTGACCATTTCACTATAAACTAAGTACATTGTTTCGTTGCTTGGATCACATAGCGGCATTCGGTATTCACGTTCTATTAGATTCATCATATTTAGTGCTGCTTTTACCGGAATAGGATTGACCTCGCGGAAAAGAGTTTTGATCAGTGGCAGCATAGCAAGCTGCATCTTTACTGCATCAGCATGACGGCCCTGAAGCCACAAACTTGTCATTAAATGATATTCTGCCGGAATAATGTTTGCAACTGTTGAAATGCAACCGATTCCTCCGAGAGACATGATTGGAATTGTCTGGTCATCGTTCCCTGAATATAGATCAAATGATATGTTGTTGTCATCAGCTTTACATTTTTCAATATATGATGCGATTTCAGCAATTTGTGATATATTGCTGCTTGCTTCTTTTATTCCTACAATGTTAGGATGTCTGCTCAGACTAATTACTGTATCGGGATCTATATTAAGTCCTGTTCTGCTTTTTACTGAATATAATATAACAGGCAGGGAGGTAGTGTCTGCAATGGTCTCATAATGTCTGCGCAAGCCTGTCTGGGTCGCTTTATTATAATAAGGTGTCACTACCAATAGACCATTAGCGCCGGCATCAGCATACTCTTTAGCCAGCTTTACGGATTCTGACGTGTTATTAGTACCCGCACCTGCTATTACAGGGACTTTACCTTCTACTGTTTCAACAGTGAATCTTACAATATCTTTTTTCTCTATAGCCGATAGAGTTGAGGCCTCACCGGTTGTTCCACAACAGATGATAGCATCTGTACCGGCCTCAAGATGCCACTGGATCAGTTTTTTTAAAGCGGTATAATCTATAACATTATTTTTAAATGGTGTTACTAAGGCTACACCGGAGCCGGTGAAAATCGACATTTTTTTCCCCTCACTTTTTGTATAATACAGTATATGTGATTAACAGCTTTTTCGTGTTGATATGTGGCTGAAAAAGTGGTAAAATAATATGATAAAATAGCTAAAATATTATCAAAGGGAGATTAAATAAATGAGAAAACTAGACAGAAAGCTTAAGGTTGGAATCTTAGGGGGAACAGGAATGGTAGGACAGAGATTTGTATCTCTTCTTGAAAACCATCCATGGTTTGAAGTTGTAACTATTGCTGCAAGTGCAAGAAGTGCCGGAAAGACTTATGAAGAAGCAGTTGGTGAAAGATGGAAAATGTCTACATCAATGCCTGAAGCAGTAAAGAATATTATTGTCAAAGATGTTAAAGACGTTAAAGCAGTAGCAGATACTGTTGATTTTGTATTCAGTGCTGTTGACATGACAAAAGAAGAAATCAGAGCTATTGAAGATGAGTATGCAAAGACAGAAACTCCTGTGGTTTCCAATAACAGTGCTCATAGATGGACTCCGGATGTTCCAATGATTATTCCGGAAATCAACATAGATCACGCCGAAGTTATCGAGTTCCAGAAGAAGAGACTTGGCACAGAAAGAGGATTCGTTGCTGTAAAGCCAAACTGTTCTATTCAGGGATATGCCCCTGCATTAGCTGCATGGAAAGAATTTGAACCATCAGAAGTAGTTGTTACTACATATCAGGCAATTTCAGGTGCCGGAAAGACTTTTAACGAATGGCCTGAAATGATTGAAAATATCATTCCATACATTGGCGGTGAAGAAGAGAAGAGTGAACAGGAACCACTAAGAATCTTCGGTCATATTGAAGACGGCGTCATTGTAAAGGCATCTGCGCCTGTAATTACTGCACAGTGCGTAAGAGTACCTGTTCTTGACGGACACACTGCTGCTGTATTTGTAAGATTTAATAAGAAGCCAACTAAGGAAGAACTAATTGACAGACTGGTTAACTACAAGGGATTCCCACAGGAAGCAGGACTTCCTAACGCTCCAAAGCAGTTCATTCAGTATCTTGAAGATGACAACAGACCTCAGGTTAAACTGGATGTAAATGCGGAAAATGGTTTTGGCATTTCTATTGGAAGATTAAGAGAAGATACAGTATATGATTTTAAGTTCATCGGTCTTGCTCATAATACAATCAGAGGTGCAGCCGGTGGTGCTGTTCTGTGTGCAGAAAGCTTGGTTGAAAAAGGATACATTAATCACAAGTAGGAGGATACAACGTGACTTATTTTAAAGCCATAATTTTAGGTTTAGTACAGGGTCTTGCTGAATTTCTGCCTATAAGCAGTTCGGGTCATCTTGCACTGCTTCAGGGGCTGTTCGGAATTGAAGGAGAAAGTGTGCTTCTGTTTGCAGTTCTTCTTCATGTAGGAACCCTGGTTTCAGTATTTATCTGCTACTGGAAAGATATCTCGGAACTGGTAGTAGAGCTTTTTATTACTATTAAGGATATTTTTACAGGAAAGGGTTTAAGACTGAATGAGAGACCTGTAAGAAAGCTGGGGGTAATGATTATTGTTGCAACTATACCGACAGCTGTGATTGGAGTTCTTTTTAACGACCTGTTCGAAAGCTTCTATTCTTCTTTTGTTGCCATCGGAACAGGCTTTATCGTTACAGGTGTTCTTATGTTCCTTGCAGAAAGAATGGGGTCTGCAAACAGAGGAATAGAACAGATGAACTTCAGAAATGCACTGTTTATCGGTATTCTTCAGGGTGTTGCAATCTGTCCCGGTGTTTCAAGATCAGGATCAACTCTTATTGGTGGACTAACTACCGGTTTAAGAAGAGAGTTTGCAGTTAAATTTGCCTTTCTGATATCTATTCCTTCGATTCTGGGTTCTGTTGTTCTAGAGGTTCCGGATGCGGTTAAGGCTGGCCTGGATACTGCTATAATCGGACCTGTAGTAGCAGGAGTGCTTGTTGCAGCTGTTTCCGGTATCATTGCTATAAAAGGAATGATTAAGATAGTTTCCGGTAAGAAGCTGAGTTATTTTTCATATTATGTATGGATTTTAGGTGTAATTACAATTGCACTGGGTGTTTTTTCACCAAAGTTCTGATTTATAAGAAACCATAAAGTTAGAGAGGTTACAAATTGGCTAAGGCTAAGAAGAAATCTGAAAACAAGAAAACAAATGAATCATCTAAATCAAAGAAGAGTAACAGCAAAAACAATACAAAGAAAGAAGATATAGTTGAGCAGCGTAGAGCAGACAAACGTGTTCTCGATGTTATATGGGCGATAATTTTCATTGCCGTCGGAATATTTCTTTTTACTGCCGTTCAGTTTGAAGCTGCCGGTCAGCTTGGAAATATTATAGGCGAGGCTCTGAAAGGAGTGTTCGGTCATGTGGGTCTTGCGTTACCATGGTATCTGATTATCTTCGGACTAATGATATTTGCAAGGAAAACTGCCCATATCAGTAAGCTATCAGGCTTTCTAAGCTTTGCCATCCTTCTGTTTGCATGCATAATAAACTCTGCCAGATTTATCGAAACAAGTAAGCTGGAATTTCTTTTTGAGGAGTTTTACAAAAAGGGAATCGTTCTAGAAAATGGCGGTTTCTTTGGCATGACTGTTGGTACCCTGCTTGTTAAAATGATTGGTACCGTAGGATTATATATTTTCTCTGTGGTGGGAATACTAATATGTTTCTTAATTGTATTCAACACTCCTGTTTCAAGAGGCATGGATAAATTTGCCGAGCATCGTTTGGAAAAGAAACATGAGAAGGAAATTAGAGCTGCGGAGCGTGCTGAAAGGGAACAGAGAGCACAAAGTTCTGAATCTGTGCGTGATGGTCAGCAGCTTCAGTTATCTTTTTCACCGGAACAGATGGCTAATCCCTACGATACCCCTTCGGAAAATGCATCTTCAAAAGCGTCCGATGGATGGAAGAGAAGAAGCAAAGAAGAGAATATCATTAAATTTATGACAGATGAAAGTCCTTTTCAAAATACCGGTGAAGTTAAAATCAGCACTTCATACGGATTAGAAGAAAAGGTTGACTATGGAGAAGGTTATGGACTGGATGGTGTAGTTGAACCTAAAGAAACTAAATCTAAAACAGATAATGAACCTGTAAACAGAATGTTCTATAAACCATCAGCTGATTTGAACAGAGAGAATTCTGGTTGTGATGCTCCGAATAATGCTATCCCCGGTGTAATTACAACAGAAGAGCCTGTCAAGCTGACAAAGAAAGAAGCAAGTGCACTGACTCTTGATCCTTCAGAGATGGCAGGGCAGAAAGTACATAAGCAGTATAAAAAACCCCATATCAGCTTCCTTAATAAGCCTCAGCAGACAGACAGAGGAAATATCAACATGGAACTTAAAATGAAGGCCGCCAAGCTGGAGGAAACTTTGCAGAATTTTCATGTTGATGCAAGAGTAATCCGGGTTACTCAGGGTCCTGCTGTAACTCGTTACGAAATCCAGCCTAATGTGGGCGTTAAGGTAAACAGCATCGTTCGACTTGCTGATGATATTGCGCTTAATCTTGAAGCTAAGAGTATTCGAATAGAGGCACCTATTCCGGGTAAGGCAGCTGTTGGAATTGAAGTGGAGAATGACCATATTAATATGGTCACTCTAAGAGAAATTATTGATTCCAAAGAGTTCAGGGATGCAAAATCTAAGATTACTTTTGCAGTAGGCAAGGATATAGCCGGCAAAGCTATAGTTGCTGATTTGAAGAGTATGCCTCATCTGCTGATTGCAGGGTCAACAGGTTCCGGAAAGAGCGTCTGCATTAACAGTATTATCACAAGTATATTATATAAAGCTGATCCTGAGGAAGTTAAGCTTGTTCTGATTGATCCAAAGGTTGTAGAACTTGGAAACTATAATGGAATACCTCACCTTCTGATCCCTGTAGTTACAGAACCGACTAAAGCTGCGGCTGCACTTAACTGGGCAGTTGCGGAAATGACGGATCGATACAAAAAGTTTGCCGAAAATCAGGTTAGAGATCTTGCCGGTTTTAATGACGCTATGAAGGCAAAAGGTCAGCCTGATGAAGTAATGCCTCAGATTGTTATTATCATTGATGAGCTTGCTGATCTGATGATGGCTGCACCGTCTCAGGTTGAGGAATCCATATGCCGACTTGCACAGATGGCTCGAGCTGCCGGTATGCATCTTATCGTTGCAACACAGAGGCCTTCGGTTGATATTATTACCGGTGTAATTAAAGCTAATATTCCTTCAAGAATTGCATTTGCTGTTTCATCACAGTTTGACTCAAGAACTATTCTTGATATGGCCGGTGCGGAAAAACTAGTTGGAAAGGGCGATATGCTGTTCAATCCTCTTGGAACCGGAAAGCCTCTCAGAGTACAGGGGACTTTTGTTTCAGACGGAGAGGTACAGAAGGTAATTGATTTTGTTAAATCACAAGTTGAAGAAGTAGAATACTCAGGAGATGTTCTTCATTCTATTGAAAAAGGTAATATTACAAATGATAAGGCTGATACTGATGGTGATGAACTGCTTGCCGATGCTATTGAATGTGTAGTATCTG
>JAQYNQ010000088.1 GCA_028727785.1 Eubacteriaceae bacterium
TACACATGCAGCTTTTTATGTGGGATGGCCAAAGGGATGGGCGGTTTTTAATCTTGCAAAGGAAGTATGGCAGATTAACGAAGGCGATTTACCATATGAAGATGAAACTATGAGAGCACATGCAAAAGAAATGGTATTTCCAATTGGACAGCCCAATGATGCATTTGCGCAATACTTTATTGGAAAAAGCTACTTAGCACCTATATCTGCATCACAGATTGGTATTTTTAATGTGACCTTTGAACCGGGATGTCGTAATAACTGGCATGTTCATCATGCGTCGGAAGGTGGTGGGCAGATACTTGTCTGTGTTGCAGGAAGAGGCTACTATCAGGCATGGGGTAAGGATGCAATAGAAATGAAGCCGGGATGCTGCGTTAATATTCCAACAGGCGTGAAACATTGGCACGGTGCGGCACCGGACTCCTGGTTCAGTCATCTTGCCATTGAAGTTCCCGGAAAAGATGGTTCAAACGAATGGCTTGAGGCTGTGACGGATGAGCAGTATGAAATGTGTTTTTGAATTTGTTAGAAGATGTCATAAGAAGTAAAATAAAAAATATCTGGAAGTGTTACTATGGAATATGTAACTTTGAACAATGGAATTAAGATGCCTAAGTTGGGCTACGGTGTGTATCAGACACCACCTGAGGATACCAAACGCTGCGTATTAGATGCGATTGATGCAGGATACCGCAGTATCGATACAGCACAGGCTTATTATAACGAGGAAGGTGTTGGAGAAGCATTGGCAGAATCCGGCCTTCCACGGGAAGAGTTTTTCCTGACCACAAAGATATGGATTACGAATGCGGGTTATGATAAAGCCAGAGCTTCCATTGAAAAATCTTTGAAGAAAATGCGCACGGATTATCTGGATCTAGTACTGATTCATCAGCCTTTTGGTGATTATTATGGTACATATAAGGCAATGGAGGAGCTTTATAAAGAAGGAAAGATTCGTGCAATCGGTGTTTCCAATTTCGGCCCTGACCGTTATCTTGACATTCAGCATTTTGCTGAGATTAAACCAGCTGTTAATCAGATTGAGACTCATGTATTCCAACAGCAGAAAACAGCAAAGGAGTATTTAAAGAAATATGGCTGCCAGATCGAGTCCTGGGGACCATTCGCTGAGAGAAGAAATGATATGTTTACTAACCCAACACTGACGGAAATCGGAGCAAAATACGGTAAGACTGCCGCACAGACTGCTCTTCGTTTCCTGCTTCAGAGCGATGTGGTTGTGATTCCGAAGTCCGATCACAAAGATCGAATGCAACAGAATTTTTCTCTCATTATGATCCTCAAACTGTGGAGTGGTTTATATCTATCGTTTAAAGAGAGGTGTTTCAAATGAATAAAATTCTGGTAGCGTATTTTAGTGCAAGCGGTGTTACAAAGAAAATAGCCGAAATGCTGGCAAAGGAAGCAAATGCGGATCTTTATGAAATAAAACCAGAGATTCCCTACACAAAGGAAGATTTGAACTGGATGGATAAAAAATCAAGAAGCAGTATCGAGATGGGGGATAAGTCTTTCCGCCCGGCAATAGTAAAAGATGAACTGGATCTGTCGAGGTATGACCAGATCCTTCTGGGTTTCCCCATCTGGTGGTATGTGGCACCTACGATTGTGAATACATTTTTGGAAAGTTATGATTTCACAGGAAAAAACATTACGCTTTTTGCAACATCAGGCGGAAGCGGTTTTGGAAAGACCGCAGAAGAACTACAGGTATCCGCACCGAATGCTGTGATTAAAGAAGGGAAGTTGCTAAACACAGATACGAAGCAGGAAATTTCTAAATTAGTGGAAAGACTATAGATATCTGGGAAGCCGTCTCGGGATGCCAGCAAGATGTTGGAATCTTCCGATTTATAAGAATATCTGCGAAGATGGAGTGGTCCTGTGGTCCGAAACTTAAAAGAACTGTTATCCTTATCTTCATCCTGGCCCCAAATCCCATTTTAGTCCCAACTTTCCCATAATCAAAGTTGGGACCCAAAAAGCTCCGGATCATTTATCACAAAAATCTGGTCCCAATTCAAATTTGGGACCAAAATCAGAAAAACAGCTCATTTTTCTCTCAACCACGGGCTTTCTGGAAAAAGAGTTCGCAAAGCAGATGGGAATGTAATTCATTTCTATAAAGACTGAAAATTGAACCCCAGAACCCCCGAAAATGCTGATATTTAAAGGCTTTTCGGGGGGTTTTAAATTTTCTGGATTTTGGAATCGCAAAAGAGGAGAAATCCAATATTAAAACCATGTTTACGTTCATGACTTAAAGACGTATAATAACATTATAAAAATAAACAAGTTATATCC
>JAQYNQ010000089.1 GCA_028727785.1 Eubacteriaceae bacterium
TATCTGGCACTGGGGTGACAACGGCGGATTCAAGTCCTTTGTCTGCTTTGACCCTGAGACTAAGGAGGGCCTGTTAATTCACACTAATGGATTCAATGGACTTCAGGTCTGCTATGATGCGGCAGAGTACGTTGCAGAATACGACTTGTCAGATATTAAAGAAATGGTAGCCAATGCGGAATAGCGATTTGGACATAGCAGATAGATTCATAAAAACCTCGTTGTAATTACACAGCGAGGTTTTTCTTTGTAATATATTTCTTTTCGTATACTGTTGCGATTACAGCTCCTGCAAGCCAGGTTACCGGGTAATTGATTACCAGAAGGAGCAGATTCTGACTGTCACCGAACACGAAGGTTATCCACAGTATCCTGAGCACGCATAGTGAGAAAACTGAAATTACCATGGTCTGGAAGGTTTTGCCCACACCTCTTATGGTACCGGTTTTCACATTGAATACTGCAAGCAGCCAGTAAGTAGGCAGCAAAGCGTTAAGAATGTAAACGGCACTTTGGATAACAGCCCGGTCATCAGTGAATATGCTTACAATGTACGGGGCGGTAAGATAAACGATTGCCGCCACAACAACCGCATAGCCGGCTCCCATCAGTGTGGATACTTTCGAACCTTTCCGGATTCTTTCAAAATTTCCCGCACCGTAATTCTGTCCGGTGTATGTGGTTGCAGCCATGCCCAGACTCATTATAGGAAGAAGCATGAATCCCTCAACCTTGCAGTAAGCCGTATATGCCGCCATAATATCAGAACCGAAGCTGTTGACGGCTGCCTGCACTATTACGTTGGACATGGAAATGACAACGCTCTGAAAACCGGATGGAATACCTAATTTGAGAATATGGGATGGAAGTCCCTGATACAATCTGATGTCCTTTGGAATAATTCTGTATGAGCTGTCTGTTTTCACCATATAGCAGACTATACAGATACAGGACACCATCATGCTGACAACTGATGCGGCAGCAGCTCCCGTGATTCCCCATCTGAAGACACCTACGAACAGAACGTCAAGTACTACATTCGTAACTGATGAAATAATAAGGTATACAAGAGAACGGCGTGAGTTCCCGACAGAGTTGAGAATTCCTGCACACATATTATACACAGTTGCAAATACGCTTCCGCAGATAAAGATTCTAAGGTAGGTTACAGACTGATCGAATACGTCGTCAGGGGTGCCTATTGTTCTTATCATCCATGGCGCAAGGATAATTCCTGCCACTGTAAGAATCACACCACCTATGAGAGCGATGGCCATGGAGGTGTGGACTGCATTATGCAGACGTTCCTGATCTTTTGCACCGTACACCTGGCTTGTAATAATACCGGCGCCTGCGGCCGCTCCTATATAAAAGCCAATCAGCAGATTAAGAATAGAACCGCTGGAACCGACAGCAGCCAGAGCGCTTTTTCCCACATATTGACCTACTATTACCGAATCCATTACATTATAAAGTTGTTGAAAAAGATTTCCGAGAATCAGTGGAATGGAAAAAGCGACCAGTGATTTCCATATTGACCCGGAAGTCATAGAATGATTTTCTGCCATGTTTTCTTCCTCCAGATTTCATTAAGTTTTATCTTATCACATTCACAGTCAACAGGTCAACATAGACCCTGTCTGTATATTGCATATAGGGTCAAATACTGTTATTATAGGGGATAGAGTTTTACGAAAGAGAGGAACGATAAATGATTAAGAGATTAAGAAAAGAAGATACAGTTTTAGTAGCTATAGATTTTCAGGAGAAGCTACTTCCGGCAATGCAGGGTGCAGATGAGGTAGAAAAGAATGCCGGAATTCTCATTAACGGAGTAAAGGAATTCGGAATCCAAAGAATTGCAACTACTCAGTATGCAAAGGGCCTGGGACAGACTGTTCCGGGAATCGCAGAAGCTCTTGGAGAATGCCAGGTTATCGATAAGAGCACTTTCAGCTGCATGGGAAATGAAGAATTCAGGGCAGCCTTAGAAGAATGTGGAAAGAAGACTGTAATAATTGCCGGAATTGAGACACATATCTGCGTAGAACAGACAGTTCTTGATCTGATTAACGCCGGATATGATGTATTCCTTGCTGCAGACGCAGTGGACTCCAGAAATGTGAGAAACCGTGATATATCAATAGGCAGAATGGCAGCAGCAGGTGCGACAGTAACCTGTACAGAAAGCATACTGTATGATTTGCTTGGTGGCGCAAAGGCACCGGAGTTTAAGGCAGTTTCAGCTCTTGTAAAATAACACGGGTATAAGGGGGAGATTTGTATGGGTAAGTATAAACTGGTAATTTTTGATTTAGACGGAACAATTTTAGACACGCTGGACGATCTTACTGACTCAACCAACTATGCACTGAAAAGCTGCGGCCTTGCAGCACGTACAGTTGATGAAGTGAGAAGATTTCTGGGGAACGGAATACGTCTTCTCATAGAGCGTGCCGTGCCTGTGGGAACTGCGCCTGAGACGGTTGACGCTGTTTTCGACACATTTAAGGCGTACTACAAGGATCACAGCGCTGACAAAACCAGACCTTATGACGGGGTGTGTGACCTTATGGCTGAACTGAGAGAAGCCGGCTACACTGTCGCCGTCCTTTCTAACAAAGCGGATTTTGCTGTGCAGGATCTTTGCAGGGACTACTTCCCCGGACTGATTGACTACGCAGCAGGGGAGAAAGAAGGAGTAAAAAGAAAACCGGATCCTGAAGCTGTTTTCGCTCTGCTTGAAGACTGCGGAGTTTCAGCTGCTGAGGCCGTTTACATAGGTGATTCCGAGGTGGACATAGCCACTGCAGCCAATGCGGGTCTGGACGAAATAGCGGTTACATGGGGTTTTAGAAGCAGGCAGTGGCTGGAAGAACATGGGGCCGTGATACTGGCCGATTCCACAGATGAGGTGAGAAAGCTATTGTGACTCTGATACAGTTTCTAATTATTTGCCCTCTGGTGTTCCTTGGAGGTTTTGTTGATGCAGTAGCAGGCGGCGGTGGACTGATTTCTCTGCCTGCCTACATGATTGCAGGTGTGCCTGTACATATGGCTATCGGAACGAATAAGCTGAGCTCAGGAATGGGAACGGCTCTGACAACTTTTCGGTATGCCCGGAATGGATATATTGACTGGAAGCGAGGCGGATGGTGTCTAATCTGGGCATTGCTTGGTTCTAACACCGGCGCACATCTTACTCTGCTCGTTCCGGAAAACATATTTAAGATAGTTATGCTCTTTATTTTACCGATGACAGTGTTCTATGTGCTTCGGACAAAGGTTCTGGACTCCGGAAAAGAAGCGTTTTCCCCGCGCAGAACTACAGTCATTGCATGTGGGGCAGCTTTTGCCATAGGTATGTATGACGGTTTCTACGGGCCGGGGACAGGGACCTTCCTTATTCTGCTGCTTACAGGAGCGGCTCACATGAAGCTGAGTGAGGCAAACGGAATAACAAAGGTAATCAATCTGACTACAAATCTGACTTCACTGTGTGTTTTTATTCTTAACGGTAAGGTGATTTTCTCTCTGGGACTGGTGGCAGGACTATTCGGCATATGCGGAAACTACTTTGGAAGCAAGTACTTCGACAAAGGCGGGAACAAGGCAGTTAAGCCTATTATGCTGACTGTGCTGGTTATATTCCTGATAAAGATTGTGTATGAGCTGATAAAAGGCTGATATTAAAATACAGCAGAATGATTCATAATCGGTTCGATTAATAGATTGGCGGAAAAATTGAACAAAAAATTAATTTTTGTAAAAAAAGTTGTTGGCATCAGCAATTTCTGATGTTATAATATGAACCGTGTTAAGTAGACCATGTTTCTTGTTTAATAGGATGGGCCGAAAAAAAGATAGTGTATTTGTGCAAAAGAGAGTGTGAAGAACATACTCTTTTTTGTTTTTTGGCCTTTTATGTCATTTATGTATACGCAGAATCTTACGCAGAGTCTTACATACCGTAATAACCGCAGAGAAGCATAGCGATAACAGGAATTGTAACTACGGACATAAGCGTAGAAACCGCAATGCATTCAGCCGCAAGAGTTGCATTTTTATTCTCAATCAGGGTAACGGCCGATGTTACAACAGCTGAAGGAAAGACTGAACCGAAAATAATACAAACTTTTACTGTAGCTGCTATTGGAAGCCAGTTTACAAGCAGGAACACGATGAAAGGCATCAGCATCATTTTAAGCATAGCCATGACAACAAGAATTTTGTTCTTAAAGGTGTTCCTGATGTCAGTATCACCTAACTGCATTCCTACTACAAGCATTGACAATGGTACTGTTATATCACCTATCGTTGAAACGGTATCAAAGAGCATTGCAGGCAGATGTAACCCTGAGACAAGCATGACAATACCGATGACAGATGCTACAATTGAGGGATTCACTACTTTCTTCAAAAGCGTCTTGAAATTCAGCTTTGCGCCTGGATGGTTTATGCTCAGAATAAGCGGCCCCGGTCCGTACAAATAGAATGACAGCACAATATTGTGCAGAATCATAAAGTAGAAAATATCTCCACCGAAAATTGCCTGTGTTATAGGAAAGCCCATAAATCCGTTGTTAACTGAAGCGAATGAGAAAATGTATACGCCTAAATCCTCCTTTGGTATATCTTTAACAACTTTGGTGAAAATGAACCATCCTGCAAAAGATGCGACAGCAAAAAATCCACAGGCTAAGCCAAAAACCTGCAGCATGGAGAGTGCCATACTGGTATCAAACTCCTTGGATGTGATAGAAGAAAGAATCATGCAGGGTGTCGTTACCAGCAGAAGCAGATCTACAAAATATTTAGTTGATTTGGCAGTGAATATGTCTTTTTTGTAAAGGCCAAAGCCTACTGCCATGATTAAAAAAATTGATATTACTTTTGAAACTATTGCAAACATACGTACATTCTATCACTTTTCAAACTCGGATGCCAGTAAATATTCATATGCAGGATAAATTCAATACGAAATATCCTGACAAAAACGTGAAAAGACGCCTTGCAATGCAAAGCGTCTTTGTGGTGCACCTGACAGGAGTCGAACCTGCACCTCCGCAAGAAGACACGGACCTGAACCGTGCGCGTCTGCCAATTCCGCCACAGGTGCACATATGGAATTGTTTCAGTTGTGTACTTGCAACTGACTACAAAAGCTATTATATTATAACATGACACTTTTGTCCAGCAAAAAATAATTGTTTCCGCAAATAAATTATAGAGAGGAGTTTTTGTAATGGAGATTTTAAGAATGTTAGCAGGACCGTTAATCGGTGCAGTCATAGGATACTGCACGAACTATATTGCTGTAAAAATGCTTTTCAGACCTTACTATCCTGTAAAGCTCTTTGGCCATCAGCTGCCTTTTACACCGGGAATTATCCCAAAACGTCAGCCTGACCTGGCAAGAGCTGTGGGAAAGGCCGTAGGTGACAACCTGTTTGGCGAGGAGGAAATAAAGAAAATTCTTCAGTCCGATGGGGTAAAGTTTGCAGTAATCGACGGAATCACAGAATCAATTGAGAAAGCCGTTGACGGAGCCAGCGTTAAGGATACCTTAATGAAACTTGCTTCTTCTGAAGCATCCTATGACTCAAAAAGAGATTCCCTGACAGACTTTGTTTCCGTAAGAATAATAGAAGGCGTAAAGGGGATGAATCTTACAGATATTATAACCAGACAGGGTACTGCAGCTATTCAGCAGATGGGCGGCATGCTGGCCATGTTTGTAAACGAATCAATGGTTGCATCTCTTGCCGGCCCTATTGTGGACAAGCTTGTTGAATATCTTGAAGGCGAGGGTTATTTCAAAATTCACGACATGGTAGACAGAGAAATCGGCAGCATTGAAGGCTGGAGCATGGACCGTATCATCGGTGAGCACAGACTGGAAAAAATCAGAGGTGCCATTTCCGATTTATATGACAAGATGCTGGGTGATAAAATCGCCGAGATACTTAACGCCTTCGATGTTGAGGGTATAGTGGAAGATAAAATCGTTTCAATGGATGTGAAGGAGCTGGAGGTTCTGATACTTTCAGTAATGAAACACGAGCTGGGCATGATTGTGAACCTGGGAGCTCTGATAGGATTCATCCTTGGACTTGTGAACCTGATTCTGCTGTAGGTTATTACGCGCGGTGCGACTGGTGGGGCTTATGTTCATCAGTTTTCGATGTTTTAAAGAATCGTCTAATAACGATTAGATTCTGAATCATCAAAACCACCGTAGAGCAGACAACCGCCAGTAGAAAGCCATAAATATTCAGGCAAGGAATTCCGGTGAAAATGACCAGGCCAATGAGTAGAAGCAGCTGCTGCAGCAGAGAGTTTCTGAAAGATTCCGGCTCCAGCCCGACGCTGATAAGGAGACTGGTAGACGTGGCAGTCACATAGAGAAAGGGTGTGCATATTCCTGCCAGTCGGATCAGCAGTCCCAGGTCATCACGCTTATAAAAAAGCTGCCCCATGCCATCTGCGGCAAACATGAAAAAAACGCAGGTGCACAGCCCGATTATCAAAGAAAGTTTAACAGCCCGCCGCACAAGGCGGCGGGCAGAATCGCGCCTGCCGGCAGCCACATAGGTGGCAATCTGCGGAACAACAATAGCGCAGATTGCACCGACCAGTATCATGGGATAATTCATAAGAGGAAAAACCATCCCTTTGTATTTACCGAGCAGCTCTAATGCCATGGAAGAATCCATTCCAATAGAGCACAGCCTTGATTTCACAATGACAGACGAAAGAGCGTTGAAAAATTCCAGACAGCACTGAGTCATACAGATGGGGGCAGCACCGGCTATGAGCGGACGCAGAATGCTTCCTGCAGTTGCCTGAGACTGTCCTTTTCCGACAGGTCTGTATATATTTTTACCATTTACTCTGCGCCGCTGTGTCTGGTAGTACACTGTGAGCCAGGCTACGCTGTGGAGCTCGCCCATAGCGTAGCAGAGATAGACCAGGGTGACCGGAGACAGCTGACCGCGGTTCAGGGCGAAGCGTACTAAAACGTACAGAATCGGAAAGCGCAGCATCTTCTCAGTAATATTAATCAGTGCAGGCACTGTAATTTTAGATATGCCAAGGAAATGTCCCTTGGTGATATTGGAAATAGACATAAGAATCATAAGAGGACAAGTAGCTGCTATCGTCTGAGAAAGTGATGAATCACCTAAAAATTCCACTGCAATAAAGTCTGCGGAAAGTACAACCACCAGACACAGAAACAGGGACCAGAGAAAACTGAAAACTGTGGCTACTCGCACTGTATGAAACATTAAAGGATAGTCGCCAAAATGGTTATTACGGGCGGAAGTTTTGGAAATAGTAACAACCAGACCTTCTGTCATAAAGGAAAGAAACAGACAGTTAATAGGCGATACGAGGGACAGTCTGCCCAGACCCTCTGCACCTAAAACCCTTGATAAATACATATTAAAGACAAACTCAACAAGGCCAATGGCCAGATTAGCTAATGCTAACGTTATAATATTCTTTTTCATATCTAATCTTATGGACGGAGTGCTTGCCCTATGATATACTTTTAGACGCACAGTTAAGTAGGATTAAACAAAGGAGAAAAACAACCTGATGACCAGCCAGACATTGGAAAAATGCAAGAAAGTACACGAGCTGCTCGCCGCAGACGAAGCCTGCAAAGGTTATGCAGAACAAGTGGCACAGCTTATAGATAAACTGGAAAACAGAGCAATGACTGTTTCCATCATTGGACAGTTCAAGAGAGGAAAGAGCAGTTTATCAAATTCGATTCTTCGGGATACAATATTGCCTGTGGGAATCGTTCCAATTACATCCGCAGTGACAAAAGTAGTTTACAGCGAAGAAAAGTATGCACATGTTCACTTCAGAAACGGTGCAGTTGAAGATGTTCCGCTAAGTGAACTTTCCAGATACATAAGCGAACAGGAAAACAAAGGAAACGAGCTGGGAGTAGAGATGGTAGTCCTGGGGGCACCATCGGAATTCCTGAAGGGAGGCATGGAATTTGTCGATACTCCGGGAGTAGGCTCATTTCACAAAAATAATACTGAAGCAGCCTATGAATACATGAAGGAAAGCGACGGCGTCATATTCCTTCTTTCCGTAGACAGCCCGATCAATCAGATTGAGATTGACTTCCTGCGCAACACAAATGACTTCGCCGGCAAGTTCTACTTCGCCGTTAATAAGACAGACACAGTTTCTGAAGCCGATCTGTCTGCGTACGTAGACTATTGCAGAATGATACTCTCTCAGCTGCTGGGAACTGAAGAAATAAAAATCTTCCCTGTAAGTGCAAAAGAAGGAACAGGAATTGAGGAACTGAAGACAGCAGTTCTCACCGACTGCAGAAATAATGCAGAGCAGATACTGGAAGAGTCAGCAGAAAAGAAGCTGAAAGAAATAATTACCCAGAGCCTGAGACAACTGGACTTCTACTGGAAAGCCATGAACATGCCTTTCGAGGAACTGGACGAAAGATTCGCAGCAGTCCAGAAGACTATACAGGAAATCAAGGAGACCGCTGCCGGACGTAACGCGATCTTTGAGCTGTACTTAAATGAAATCAAGCTTCAGCTGTCAGCAAAGATTCTGGAACTCTTTGGAATGGAATACCATTACAATATAAAAGAACTACCTGCCGGAATGGTCACAATGAACAGGGACCAGTTCCTGAAACAGGTAGATGAAATCTGTGATGATTTAGTTGAAACATTAAACAGAATTCTGCTTTACAGAGAGGAAAATGCCTACACTGTAGTTCGCAGAATCAATTCAATTAACAGGCTTACAAGAAGCCTTAAAAGGATGCAGCAATAGCTTAATGTCAGGGACACATATCCCTGACACAATTTATGCTTCCGGTAATGCGGCACCCTTGCTTCCTACAACAAGAGACGCAATGCGGTTTGCATCAGCCAGCACTTCATCAATCGGTTTTCCGGCAGCCAGACCGGCAAGGCAGGTTCCGCAGTGGCTGTCACCGGCACCGATAGTGTCTACAACCTTTTCGCACGGCACAGGCTTGGCATAGTGCAGAGTCTGACCGTCAAAAGCATATGAGCCTTTAGAACCATGGGTAACGATAACAAGGTTACCCGTTTTTTTATACAATTCTCCTGCTGCCGCTCCGATAGCAGATTCATCGGAGTCGCCGGATGTAACTCCGGTAAAGCTGCACACTTCAGTTTCATTTAAATGTATAATAGGTTTAAGGGCAAAAATCCGCTCCATAAGAGCCTTATCGATATAGTTTATTCTCGGTCCGGGAGCAAAGCATACCTGAATTTCAGGGTGTTTCTCGAGAAAGTCCACAATAACCGAGCCTGTTTTATCCTCAATTTCCAGCCCGCATATATATGCGTAGCCGTATTCTTCAGGAAGAGCGTCAAACCATTCTTTTTTAAACAGATATTCCGCACCGTGATGACAGATAAAAGTCCTCTCGCCGTCCCGCTCGACGAAACAGTAACAGCACCCGTTGTCACCGATTCCTAAGTCCACTAATGGTGTCATGATACCGCGGGCAGTCAGCTGACCGCGAACGTGTTCTCCATAAATCCCGGAACCAACCGGTGAGAAGAGAGTGTAAGGTACGCCGTGGTGCCTGATGATTTCAGATACGTTGAAGGCACAGCCCCCCAGTGATGACTCCTGAGAATCCACATTGACATCCTCAGCCCTGGACGGCATATGGTCAAGTTTTACGATTACATCGACTACCGTCGAGCCGATTACCAGAATTTTCTTCATTGATTCACCCATCTTCCAAACCGTCAGCTTACATCTTTGCCAGCATTTCTTCAATGATTTCTACTGCATCTTCGATACATCCGTCACAGCTGCGAAGAACCTTGCCAGTTTCCATTCCCTTGATCTCTTTGCAGATTATAGAACCGTTCTTTTCCTGAAACTTCTCAATAGCTTCCTTAATCAGCTTGTAAGTTGCACCCTTGGATCTTTCGCCCTCGCCCAGGTTGCCGTTGGAGTTTTTCATTCCCATAGCGAAAGCCATTCCGGACACAGCCCCGCAGGTTCCGGTAACACCCATACCAAAACCGAAGGCTTCTGCCATTTTGAAAACCTCTTCTTTATCAAAACCCAGTTCCTCGCAGAACGGTATGATTGCGGCCTGAGCACAGTTATATCCCATGTGATGATATTCTAAAGCCTGATTTTTTTTGTCCATTTATAAGCACCTCTTTTTCATAGAATCTGTCGAATATTATAATTTCGTTGACGAATTAATTTTACTACAAAACCATTGCCTTATCAATAAATGGAAGATATAATTTTCCTAGAGGCATCAAAACTCACTGCATAAACTGATGCCTGCGATTGGAGCGTATTATGAAATATAAAGTATATAAAAAAAGTGATTTAAGTTCATCCAGATGGACAGGCGGGACAACTACACAGCTGGCTATTTTTCCTGAAGACAGCGTGTACCTGCAGCGCAACTTTATCTGGAGACTCAGTACAGCAACCTGTGATCTGGAGGAATCGGATTTTTCCAGACTTCCGGACTATGACCGTATTCTCATGGTTCTAAAGGGAAATGTTGTACTTGCCCATCAGGATGTGCGTGTTGCAAAACTCAATGAACTGGAACAGGATAGTTTTGACGGTGGATATAAGACGAAAAGCTTCGGGAAAATCACTGACTACAACCTTATGATAAAGAAGGGAAACCGGGGAGCGCTGGAGGCCATAACACTGAGCAGTGAGAGCACCGGGCTGGAATGTGAAAAGGATGCTGATTACGACCTGCATACCATTGCTCTCTATGTGAGTGACGGATTCTGCACAGCTGACATCAACGGTGAGACGATGATGCTGATGCCGGGATATCAGCTGGTAATTGACCTGGAAGCTTTGGAGAAGCCTTCGCTTTCTGTAATGGGCGAGGGAACTGTAATCCGATCGGACATCTGGTACAATTATGAAGCTGACAGGATGCGGCCTGTGGAAATTCCTGCAGAGCCTGCAAGCTTTCAGGATTTCCTGACTTGCATCTATCTGGCAAATGTTCAGTTCAGAGGCGCCAAGCATATTTTTAAAAGGTTAAAGAGAGAATGGAACGATGAGGCTCTGACGAAGGCAATCAGGAAGGTGGAAAATCTCTATATTCCTTTTTTCATTGGACTTATTGGTGCATGTGCTGTACTGGGTCTGACCATCAACAGTCTGTCCGGCGGAATGTGTATACTGGCAATTATGCTGTGGCTGGTGTTCGACATGCTTATTGTTTCGCCGCTTATTTATATGGCAGTGGTACCTAAGCCGGTAAGGAAGCACATAAAATCCATTGATTCCCTCACTCCTTATGAGGAAATGGTTCGTGCACAGCAGATGGGCTCCAATGAACGCTTGGATAAGCTTATGAAGAAGTACGAAAAGACAAGTGAGAGAGTCGACAGAATGAAGAGGGATATTTAGTATGTGTCCCGGGGGGGACAGTTTTCATAGGAGGAAAAAATGTTAGAAACAGGAATTAAGGCACCGGAATTTTCACTTCCGGATCAGAACGGAGAAATTCATACTCTTGAGGAATACAGAGGAAAGAAGGTGGTTCTTTACTTTTATCCCAAAGACAGCACAGCAGGCTGCACTAAGCAGGCAGTTGGTTTTGCTGAACTGAATGACAGATTTAAAGAAAAGGGAGCTGTTGTAATTGGCGTGAGCAAGGACAGTGTAAAGTCTCACAAAAACTTTGAGACTAAGTATGAACTGCCGTTTACTCTGCTTTCTGACAAAGAGCTTGAGGCAATTACTGCTTACGATGTCTGGAAGGAAAAGAAGATGTATGGAAAAGTAAGCATGGGAGTTGTGCGCACCACCTACATCATCGACGAAGAAGGCGTAATCATCAAAGCTTTCGAAAAGGTAAAGGCTGCTGACAATCCTGCGGACATGCTGGCAGAGCTTGAATAGGAGCAATCTCAAGATGAAGATAATCATTTCACCTGCCAAGAAGATGAAAATGGAACAGGTAATGGAGTGGAAGGACAAGCCTGAATTTCTTGAAGAGACCGGGGTCATCCTGAAGTATCTTCGCAGTCTTTCTCCTGATGAACTGAAGGCTCTATGGGGCTGCAACAGCAAGATTGCTGAAGTGAACTTTCAGCGGCTGGACAGCATGAGATTCGACGGTGACCTTTCACCTGCCATTCTCTCATACGAAGGGATCCAGTATCAGTATATGGCGCCCGGAGTTTTTGAGTCGGAATCCTATGAGTGGATTCAGGAGAATCTTAGAATTCTGTCCGGCTTTTACGGAATCCTGAAACCTATGGACGGAGTTATGCCCTACAGGCTAGAGATGCAGGCAAAAGCAAAAGTTGGCGGCACCCGCGACCTGTATGAGTTCTGGGGAGATAAGCTTTACAGGGCTCTGGTTGGTTATGGAGCCGGCGGTGAGGATCATGTGATTCTGAATCTTGCATCCAAAGAGTACTCTAAGGTGATTGAAAAACATCTTACAGAGAATGATCTTTTCATCACCTGCATTTTTGCTGAAGAGGTGAAAGGCAAGGACGGGAAGGAAAGCAGGCTGGTTCAGAAGGGAACCCTTGCGAAGATGGCGAGAGGCGAGATGGTCAGATACCTGGCAGAGATTCGCGCTGCCGGTCAGGAGGATGTAAAGGGTTTTGATAGGCTGGGGTATCGTTTCAGGGCGGAGAAATCCACAGAGACGGAATACGTGTTTGTGAAGGAATAGATGAAGAATTTATGTTTTTTGAAACCTGTGGCTTTGGTTTAATGTCACAGGCTTTTTTGTATGTCTGAGACAGTAATCGTCGAATTTTGCAAAAGAATATAAGTCAATAGAGTGTATAAAAGATATTTATCATTGATTCTATTATACAACAGAGCATGTCGCACCGGATTGCTCATGGCGGGTATTTCTATTTCAATTGGGTTATCTGTAATCTTTCTGTCAGAACAGTCATTTAGCGGAATAGCTGCTGTGATGCTGTTTCTTGCAGCTGTATTAATCGGTCTTATGTCTGTTGCCGAGCCGCGCGCCATGATTGATGCTATTTCAGGGGAGAACATGGCGCCTTGCCAAGCCGCGCGCCATGATTGATGCTATTTCAGGGGAGAACAT
>JAQYNQ010000090.1 GCA_028727785.1 Eubacteriaceae bacterium
ATTTATGGGATTTGCAGTGTTCTCCTCGGATTTTTTTACTGCACTCAATGACGGACTTACATCTGCACTGATTTCTTTCCTGAGAACTCTGGTGTTTGAAAGTTTATCGATTCTAATTTTGCCACTGATCTTCGGCGTTGAAGGAATATGGTTGTCTGTCGTTGTGGCAGAATTGATGGCAGTTGTACTTGGAACACTATTTTTAGTTATAAAGCGAAAAAAATTTCACTACTGGTAATATTAGGAGGAGAAAATGAGACGGAGCGACAGAGAAATTACAGATTTAAAAGAAATCGTTGAAATAATGAGAAAATGTGATGTATGCAGGCTTGCCCTAAATGACGACGGATATCCGTATATTATACCGCTTAACTTTGGAATGTGTTTTGATAACGGAAAAATCACCTTATATTTCCATAGCGCACTTGAGGGACGTAAGGTACAGCTTATGGATAGGGACAATCGTGCATCCTTTGAAATGGACTGCGGTCACGCTCTGCAGTATTTTGAGGATAAGGGGTATTGTACATATGCATATGAAAGTGTAATTGGAAGGGGTCATATCACTATACTTGACGAATCAGAGAAGCTTGATGCACTTAAGAAGCTGATGAAGCAGTATCATCCGGACAAGGAGGCCGGCTTCAGTACCGCAGCGATTCCAAGAACCCTTGTTTACAAGCTGGAGGTTGAGGCCATTACAGGAAAGAGGAAAAAGCTGAAGTAAAGAGTATTATTAGTCAGCAACATGGCGAGGTCCTTTTGCTCTAATATAAGTAATTACCGTCAGACATACAAATATTACCCCATATGACAGAAATCCGATTTGCAGTTCAGATATACCTGTAATATGAATCATGCCGAATCCTTTGAGCAGAACCGGTGTAACAGTTGCGCCGATATTGCAGCCAACCAGAGCAATGGCATTTGATGTACCAAGTACTTCTGCGGGAACAGTATCTGATATAGATGCGAACATAGACGATGTAGCAACAGTAGTAAAGAAGCCACAGATACATGCACCGGCAGCAACCATAAACAGACTGTTTGCAAAGCAGATTATAAGAAGTCCTACGGATGCAGACAGAGCAACGGCCGGAAGCAAAAGTTTGCGCAGAAGGGAAATCAGCTTTCCGAAAGCTAGACCACCTAAAAATCCTGATAGAATTGAAAGGCTTAATACGTTGGATCCGTTTACAGATGAACCAAAACCGCCCTCGACTATGAAACTGGAAATACGCAGTGCATTTGCTGTAGCGAATGAGACAAAGAGAAATCCTATTAGAGCATTTTTCAAAGTAAATTTCCATTCCTTCTTAGTCATGGGACGAGAATCAGCAGATTTGTTCTGACTTTCAGCTACAGTATCTGATGCTGATTTTGCCGGTACAAACATAACATAAAGAATTAGAATTATCAGTGCAAAACCGTATATCCAGAAGGTTTTCTGCCAGCCATAAGGAAGAAGGATTCCTGCTGTGAATATTAGGGCAGATTCACCTAGTGTTTCCATGGAGCAGCGAATACCTTGGAGTTTCTGACGGGTTTCTCCTTCAAACCGCTCACCGATTAAGGTTACGGCGCAGGTATTTAACAGACCGATGCCAATACCGAGGGCAATACGTGACATGAAAATTAACGGAAAGGATGACACAAAAGCGGGGAGTACTCCGAATACTCCAATCATTACCAGTCCGACTGTAATCATTATGCACTGTGGCACGTATCTCAGCAATATGGGTGTAACTGCTATAATCAAAAGAATTGATGCTGTTGGAATAGAAAGCATCATTTCAACAGATGAACGCTCATAATCTGCAAAGTAATTGAGTATTTCAGGCATGCTTCCTGAAACAGCCATTGTAGATGTAATTATTAAAGAAAGAGCCAGAATGCCTGTAATTTCTAAATAATTTGTTTTTTTCATTAAAAGATTCCTTCTCATTTATAAATGTTCAATATAGATATTATAACATATATACAAACAATGAGAACTTTGATATTCAATTAAGGAGATGAAATAATATGAGTATTTTAAAAGCTGTCAGAGGAGATATAACCAGAATTACTGGTGTTCAGGCAATTGTAAATGCCGCAAACAATTCACTGCTTGGAGGCGGTGGTGTGGATGGTGCAATCCATAGAGCGGCAGGTCCGGAGCTTTTGAATGAGTGTCGCCAGCTTCACGGATGCGAAACGGGAGCTGCGAAAATAACGAAGGCATATAAGCTGCCTTGCGATTACGTGATTCATACTGTTGGCCCTATCTGGCACGGCGGGAAT
>JAQYNQ010000091.1 GCA_028727785.1 Eubacteriaceae bacterium
AGACTGTCCATCCAAATGGAATTGGGGATGCAGGGAGTCCGTGTATGCAACGAATATAGCGGGCAATTCGGGTTGGTTCTGAAAGAAACGGAGATTCGGGAGTTAGTGGAATGCCGACAAAAAGCCCTTTTGGACACCGGGCGTGTGGAATTTGGCGGAGGGATTCTGCCAAAGCTGATCCGCGCGTTCTGCGATTCCCCATACATCGACCAGGAAACCTACGCCGCGACCCTGACAGAGCTTCAGGAAGCGTTCTATTATTTCAAGGGCGAAGCGCAGGAACGGTTCACGGATGATGAATTGATCGAATTTATGGCAGCGGTATTCAACGGCCGGGCGCAGGGTTCCTCGGAATACCTGATCTGCACCTCGCTGGAAGCCCTCTGCCGCTATGCCCGGGGCGGCTTTGACGAGCACGATGCGGACGGGATCGGTGATTTGTTCTGATGGATAGGGAACTTCTGCCCTTCGTCCAGCCTTTGACGGAGGAAGAAACAAGGCGATTTCTTGAAAAGTTATGGCAACTGCTGGCTTATCAGACAGAGCGGTACACCATGGGGGACAGCACTTCCGCTCCAACGGAAACGGCACAGGAGTTGCTGGCATCGATTTGCTACACTCTGCAATTTGAGATGGCCCGATCTGGTATCACACCCCATGAGCTGCTGAACAAAGACCTGTATGCCGTTCTTAAGAACGGTCAGGCGCATTTGGCTGACAAGGTGGCAGAGGCGAAGCGGCTTTGGGAGGTGGCCTGTTCCAAGGGGCAAGCGGATGCAGATACACTCAGATGGATCGTCTGCTTTTTCAGAAAATACGATTTGTATTTCTTTGCCCACCGAACCCCATGGGACATGGGCTATCCTCTGCCACCGTGCGCGTCGGAACAGTTGAAAGGAATTTCCTATGTGGAAGCCTGCCTGAAGAATATAATGGAACGTAAAATGGAGATTACATACCCCCAACAGGGCTGAATCAATACGTGGGTAAGGTGCTAATGAAAAAGTAATCAGCAGAGATTGCAAAACGCTACTATCTCCGCCTTTTTACTTTCGCTTGAACAGGATTGCCGTCAGCATCTAATCTGTATGTGTATAAAAAGCCGCTGATAAACTCTGTCGCCTCCCTGGCATTACAATATGGGCAGACTACTGTTTCTCAATCTTTACCTCCCGGATAAGGATTGCCTGTGCTTTGATGTCCATGGCCTTTTCCACAATTTTCACACTTAACGACAATTATCTTTTTCGTAAGTAGCGCTTCTTACACCATAACAACTCCAAACGAATCAACAATAGCCATAAATTGCTCGCAATACTCTTCCTGCAGGATATGACTGTTCGGATTGGTTTCGTAATTTATTGCATTGACCCCCTCCATGTTGTAGTACTTGCCACCGGCAGAATACTCTTCATCTTTAAGCGTGGATGACAAAATAACCTGAGCTCCCGTCTTTTTGTATTCTTCAATCATAAGCTTTTCTTTTTTTGAGGACAGCTCACCCTTTCTAAAACAATCCACGATAATTGGGAAACTATGTTTTAGACACCAGAAGACTGCTAAGGTCCTGCTGAAATAGTATTCCTGCTCCTCGCTGCCGGAGAATGTCATGGAGCGGGTAGCAAACAAGTCGCTGAATACCTGTTGACCATCTGGATCAATGAGTTTATAGAAACCATTCATACTGGCGAGAATATGTGACTTCACATTTTTTTGAGCTTGGCTGTTTGCATCTTGGCTTGCCTGCTCTAAATCTATTTCAGCTTGAATAGCATCGGCTTTATCTCGTAATTCAGACAACCGTTTCTCATCTTCAGCATACGTTCTAATCGTATCTGTATAGATAAGTATATTTGAAATAGGTACAGGGATACTCTGAATTATCCTGTTCAATTCAGCTTGTTTTTCTGAAATTTGTTGCGATAATTCTGATATTTCGGTTGTAAACAGCTGTAAAGAATCAGAAATTGATTTTAGTATGTTTTTTCTAACCAGGTCGTTCGTTAATTCAAAACTTAAGTCCCCGTTGGAAAAAGTTATATTTTCGCTGCCGCAGTCTAGGCAATGTATTTTCCCGGTTTTCAATTGCATATTAAGAGAATTAAGCTCTGAATGCAGATTCTCTAGCTTGCATTTTCTGTTTGTTAATCTAGTTCGTCTCTTTTGTAAATCAGAAATGGTTTCATTGATAGACTGAATTTGTTTACGCTCTTTTTCGGCAGTTTCTCGATATGCCTCTTGGGAGACCAGACTTGCAATATCGGGATGGTCACGATAAAAAGTTAATCGCCTAGTGAGTACATCAATTTGGGCTGTGCAGTCTTGAAATTCTGCTCTAAGCCTTTTTAGCTTGTCCATTGATTCTGTCAGTGTCAAGCATCCAGCAAGAGCATAGATCATATTTGTAAAATCCTGCTTGTTGTAATAGCCATTGTTAAAAATATTGGAAGGATCTCGACGATCCTGTCCAACAAAAAATAGTTGATAGAACAGAGAAAGGTCAACCAGTTTTTGGTAGTTTTCTTTTACTATGTAGGGTAAAGGAAAAATATTAGCAGAAACGTAATATTTCAGTTCAGATGCATCCGAAAATACGGCGACATCATCACCATGTTTGACAGCGATTGAATTTCTTTTGCGGAGGAACAAATATGATTCGCCGTTATTCTCAATAGCCGTATAAAAATAATATGATTTAAAGTCAAAACCGCTCGGGAATATAGGGTCATTTCCCAATGCATACATCATTGCTTGGAAGATGATAGTCTTTCCCTTGTTGTTATCGTTGCTAAATACTACATTAACTCCAGGGGTAAATCGATTCTCAATAAATGCTTCGTGGGCATTTCCGCACCCTGTTTCAATGATCCTCATGTTCCAATCCCTCCTTTACAAGAGCTATTAAATAAAGCAAGGCATTTTCATCCATTGTGAAAACTTTTCCTTTAGGCTTGTCGCTTATCTGACTTAATATTGAACGAATCCCTAGGTTCTTATCTGCTTCTATTACAGAAATGATTTCTTCAAGTAAATGCCAAAATGCTTTTTTATTATTCTTGTTGAATAATGTTTTACCAATTTGCGATTGACACTCTTGGATCAAGTCTGCAATATCTTCCTCGTCCATGGCCGATACTTCTCGAATGAAATATAGTGGAATACCGTTCCTACTAAATAGATCATTTCCAATAACACGATTGACAACAAGAAGCTCGATTTCCTTGCGGGTAATATTTTTACCAAGAGCGGCAGTTTCTTGAATGCTATTGACTTCCACTCCATTGACATTTGGGATTTTCTTAACTGCTTGTTTTGCTCGAATTTCTTCAAATATCCGAATTAGGAATTCGTCCTTTAGGCTGGATAAGTTCTTGAATTTAATGATTGATTTGATATAATCGCTTTTATTGTACCTATCAGTAATGAAGATAACGTCGGAGAGAAAAGAATCAATTTTAGTGAGATTGGATGCGGTGTTCACATCAATATCATTGCGGCGTTCTATCTCACTTTCCAAACCACTCTTAACCGCCTTGATTTTTCCAGCTACAAAATTATCGATTTGAAATACTTCCGCCGCGATATCTTTAACATAGCCATCTTTCAGAGAAGGTAAAAACAAAATATAGTGTCCGAATGACAAATCGCTTACATAGTTGGCGAACAATGTATACAACGCAATTCCCACTTGGCGTGGGGTAAGCGATGTAACATTTTTTGATTGTATATCCCAACTATCCTTGTAGCCTTCCGCTACGCCGGTAACATCATTCAGGCAATCAATGATAAAGAGATCAATGCTGCGGTGCCCTTTAATTTTTGTTAACAGATATAGCAAAGACTTTGTTTCATACTCGGTTGCTTTATCATTGTTACGCTCGCTGGTTTTAATTCTATACAATTTGCTCACCGCCTCTTGTGCAAGTTGAAGGATACTGCTGACAATTCATCTGGATGATTAGTGCTATTTTATCATGCTAATTCACAAAAGTCATTACTTATTTTTGTCTGATACTGCTTACAATGGAGAGTACACCTCTTTGACCGATAAAATCACGTTCATTGTTCAGACTGTTTACACGGAAAACGGCGAGTCCATACAGGACATTCTTTTAAAACTGATAATGGAGGAAGTCGAATCGGCTTAACTCCTTTCGTTGACAGACTTAACATTGGTGGTTACTTTCTGTATTTGCCGAAAGGATTGAAACCGAATACGGGAGATTGCCCCCCCGGCTGCTTGTAGCAATACACGATACTTACCGTGATATGTATTCTCTGCGGCATCAGCTCATAGAATTTGCTGATCAGACCAATACTGCTGTTCTGCTTCCAGTATTCCCTACGGGAATCTCAGATTGGGAGGACCTTCATAGCTATAAATTCGTGATTGCCCCCGGCATTCGTTTTGATCTGGTCGTTAAGGACATGATTGAGGAAGTACAGGAAACCTTCCACTTCAAAAACGAAATCCTTTTGTATGGATTCTCAGGCGGCGCACAGTTTGCTTATCGGTATCTGTATCTGCATCCGGAAAACATCCGCAGTGCTGCAATCGCTGCCCCAGGGAGGATTACCTTCCTGGATTCGGAAGAGGATTATTACTGTGGAACCCGTGATTTCCAGAAGGTATTCGGTCAGGAAATTGATATGTTTCAGCTGAAAAAGGTGCGAATTCTGCTGATGGTCGGATCGGACGATACTGAAGTGATTGACTATGCTGACGAAGGAGACACAGCAACGGTAATTGAATAATTCGGCAAGAACCGCTTGGAAAGAGTCAGAGCGTTGCATCAAAACTATCTGGCAAACGGATTGAATGCTCGACTGAAAGAACTTCCCAATATTTCTGATGAAGCTGAAAAAGCGGTTCATTATGCTGTCGATTTCTTTTGCGGAGTATATAGCGTCTGCAGAAATGTGCCGATATACGCCAAGGAACAAGCAATTGACACCATATAAAAAAAGCTCTGGAAGCATTCGGAAATAGCGAATCTATAAAACTGTTGGTGGAACGGAACTAAGTGTATAAGTAATCCTTTTGTCAGCGAGAAATGTAGATTTTACAGCAATTCAAAGAAAAAATAAGGACAATCGGCAAGCGGTGATTATTCCGCTTGCCGATTGTCCTTACTATGTGGGCTTTGCGACTCTATCTCCAGACCATTGCGAAATTTGAATACCAGACGGTCATGGTTGTAGGCGGTGACTACATCCAGCGTGTTGGCCCAAATGTATGGGTCTAACCCTGTATGTGCTTTCTCCCGTTCCCTTACGGTATTCAACATTAAGGGAGAAAGTTTCCGGGGCAAGAAGCTGGAAACTGTGGCTCTGCAAACCAGTTGGATGAAGGCTCCGAATTCCTCCGAGAAGCAGACACCGTAAAAACTAATACAAAGCTTGGCTGAAATTGGCTGTTTTCGCTTGGCTCTAGGTGGCTATTTCCGCCCGATACAAACACCAATGTATCCTTAACAAGGTTACGATTTCCCGATATTCAACTCAGCTTTTGTATTAGTATGCGTTGTTACTGCAGAGAATATGTAAGAAATATAAACACGCATGGATTTCCGGATCCATGCGTGTTTTTGCTAAGACTCAGTTTGTATTGTATCAGTATCTACAACTTTCTCAATAATAGTTGGAACCTCAAAAATCATTGGTGCAGTAGAGCGGAATGCTTTACCCATCGCAATAGCTGTTCGATTTTTGAGCGTAGGTAGGATTTCTACAAAGGATTTTCCCATATAATTGGTCAGAAAATCGCTGGTTGTACGATCAAGTTCTTGGAAGACTATGACAGAGTTGCACTGCGTCAGTACAGTTTTTGAAACATTTGCAGTTCGCTGAGCAATTACGATAAATCCAATGTTATATTTACGCCCCTGAAGCGCAATTTGCGCAATGCTGTTTACTGTTGCTTTAGATGCATTGTCAGATACCCCCATGGAACTAATTTCGGGGATAATGGTATGGGCTTCTTCCAGAACAACACAAACACGTTTTCCATAATTGCCAAAATGCTTCGCAGTGTTGAAAAGAACCCAGAAAAACCACCTGGTATACTCTAAGCTGCTGGCGTTATTAGATATCTCAGATAGTTCGAAAACTGTTTTGCTTGCGTCGCCTTCAAGAAAACACTTAATTGCATTAGCAAATGTAACCTTGATATTCTTTTCGTTTTCCTCAATAGTTGTATGATTGCGCTGATTTGCAAATTTTGCGTTTTCCTGAGCCAGCAAATCAATAGATTTTGTGATGATCTTGGCTTCTTCTTCAGTCACAATGGAAGTCAGGCCCGGGATTTTTTCCTTATATTCACCAGTCAAGTCAACGATTATTGCTTTTGTGTTTCCATCCGCAATTTGACTTATTAGATTTCGCGTAAAAACTGACTTACCAGATCCTGTTACACCAAGAATGGCAGTATGATGTGTAACTGCATATTCTTTGTTAATAATTACAGGGTAATTGGTGCTTGGTATACATCCGACGACATACTCACTGTCTCTGATTGCAGGGGGAGTAATTGGGGTAGCAAGAAATAACGGGGTGTTGATACTGGGAACCCACCCGAATTGTTCGAAACATCCAGCAGAATCGTTCCACTCGCCCAATTGAATTGCCTCGCCAATGATAAAACTGGATTCATTTTTATTACTCAGTTGCTCGTTTTTGGTAATACCTTGGACAACTTGATATAGAACCTTATGTGAATTAACAGTCAGCTCGATTAACTGACCATTGTAGATTTCAACCTTCGCATTGTATGAGAACCTGATTTTCTCAATAACGGAATCTTGATATACAAGGCCTACAAAATGTTTGAGATAATCATTTTCTGGCGGATTGATTACCTTGTAAATCTGATCAGGGATGTATTTTTCTATGGTCTTTGTAAACAGGTGATCTATTTCTGGGGTAGTCAGGACTTTAATCCATTGTTCCTGATCCAGAAGATATACATCTAAAACAATGCCAATATGCTCCCTACTATCAATAGAATACTGAAACTCGACAAAATCAAAAAGCTTTAGGGATTGTTTCCTGTCCGCAGAGAGTTTCACAAGAAATGTATTTTTGGATTGGACTCCAAAGATTTTGCCAACGGAATTGACCGTATTCTTAGATGCCCTTGAATCAAAAACACTGTCAATTGTGTTTGCAATGGAAGGGACATTAAGAAGCATAAAAATAACCCAAAACCACAGTAATGCATTAAACTCAACTGAGTCAAGTTTATATTGTCGGATAGCACCCCAAAGGAAAAAAGAAGAAAAAATTGCTTCGGGTCTGCCCAATTGCCTGTTGAACCTTGTAAGGATTTGGACGATTGGATGTTCCAGATTGAGTTCATATTTGCGGAGCCACATCAATATATAGCTTGATACTATTAGATATGTGACAATTGACAAAAAAATCCAATATACAAGCGTACGCTGATCCGCAGGAATTAGCAGCAGTGATAGTGCAGCGGTAACAGCATTTACAAAGATGTTGCAGTCCTTTGAAAAGAATGGCTGGTCGACCAAGGAAAGGAGAATTAGTAACAAAAGACCAGATGCAAACCAAAAGTCGTTAACAATGAAGCTGAGGCTTTTGGTAAAGTAGGTGCCGACTGCAATTAAGATAACGAGTGAAATGCCCATTAGAGAAAGCCTATATCTTTTACTCATAACAAACCCCCCAAAGCAAGAAGGAAACTTTTGATACATAAATTCTATCATACTGGTCAAATCGGTGCAAGGTATTATTCCTGTTAAATACACAGAATATGCTACGCAATAAACAAAGAAATCCGACAGCCGAAAAAGCACCATTCCGAAGTGGTCAAACAAAAGACACTCGAAAATGGAAACATTCTATACTATCAGCTGTGGAATGAAAATAATAAGTGTAGATAGGTTCGAAAAAATCCGAAACCGAGAAATAGTACCTATGTGGTCAGTCACCACTGGTGGACACTAAAAGCATGATACAAATTAAGAAAACGGCTGATTTTGTAAGAAATCAGCCGCTTTTACTGGTCCGAGTGGGGAGATTCGAACTCCCGGCGTCTTGAACCCAAATCAAGTGCCCTACCAACTGGGCCACACCCGGATATGAAATTGAG
>JAQYNQ010000092.1 GCA_028727785.1 Eubacteriaceae bacterium
AGAACCGTTCAGGAAAGAAGGTATACTTATGACAAAAATATTAAACAGGTCTGTTATTACAGGCGAAAGCCGACTTCTCAGAGCAATATGCATATTGCTCATGGCAGTACTGCTGGTATCAGTAAGTTTTGACGGTGTCTCGGCTGCAAGTCTGAACTACAGCATAAAATTCAAAATAGAAGGTAAAGGTGCTCTTTACTTCGATGTCGGACCTAAGATGGAGGCATGTCATGTGGACAGCCCAAAAGTGTTCAGCGAGAAATGTTCAATAACATCGGGAAATACCTATAGCCTTTCGCCCCTTGTGAGCCGCGGTCTTATACCTGTCGCAGGCAAGAACTGCCGCTTCGTCGGTTTTTATGATTCTGACGGAAAAAGGCTGAAGCTGACTTCCACTAAAATGGATATTCTGCGTGTCAAAGTCGGAGGGACATACGTTTACACTCATTATCCGGCTTTTGACAATGCTCCCATGACGGCAATAACTAAGCCGCTGTATGGGGAAATGGTGAAAAACTACGTGAAAGCGCTCTACAATACAACCAGCTTTTCAGTTGTCGGTCAGGACATTGTTTATTCCCTTCCTCGCAAATCTCAGACTATAACCGCTCGCTTTGTGGAAAAGAATATTCCTGATCTTGTGTTCTGCGATACACTGAAGAAGACCTTTGGCGATTCTGATTTCCTGGTGGCCGGTAAAATTCCTTATGGTATGACACCGCGTTTTTCATCATCCAACTCAAGGGTTGTCTCTGTTGACAAAGCTACGGGCCTTGCTTCAATCAAAGGAACCGGCATCGCCAGAATCACGGTTAAAACTCCCGAGACTGATTTATATCAGAGCAATGTAGAGACACTGAAGCTCTATGTTTTTCCTAAACGCATTACAGGTCTTTCCGCAACAAAAACACAGGCTCGTTTGTCATCGGGCACATCCGGCGGGACTGTAAAAGTTGTCTGGGATTCTGACAGCAGATGTTCAGGCTATGTAATAGAGCTCAGCTCTAAATCGGATTTTTCTAAAATCATCTTACGGAGCAAATCAGGAAAATCTTCTTCAAAATCCAAAGTTTTCAAGCTGAAAGCATCGGAATACAAGGCATGCAGATATGTTAGAATTCGCGGATACAAGAATTCATGTGGCGAAACCTTGTATGGGAAGTACACTAAAGTCAGAATCCGATAGTTATCTTTGGTGGCTCATGGTTAATTCCATGAGTCACATTTTGTTTGTATACTACAAGTTTCCTATACACGCAAAAAAACGGAGGCCAAAGCCTCCGATGAAATAACCTCGCTGATTTTAATCAACTTCATAAGAAATTATTGGAGATTCTCTCTCAAGAGAATCTGTCAGTGCACTGTTATATTCGCTGTTTAAGCGCCAGATAGAGCCTGGGTCCAGAGTCCATAGCATTTCAGAATTTATAAATCTAGGATATGAACGGCTTTTTTCCGGCTGGGGTGCCGAAATAACAGTGACACCAAACGTTTTTTCAGATTCTGCTTTTTTTGAATCTTCATACTTAACTTTCACTTCATATCTTAATGATGTACTGGAAGTATCCAGAACAGAATCACTGTCAAAATGGATTTCAGTCTTTTCCTCATCAGTTCCGCCGCTGCCGGTTCTGTACACAGTAAGTCCTGTGTACTTGTTCTTATCAATAACCCCGTCCTCTTCATCAGTTACGGAAATCATATCAATCAGCTTGCCTGTCTTCACTGTTTCATGAAGGAAGAATACTCTGTCAGGCGCTGTAATCTCAGGGGGATGATTACTTAATTTCCAGTTTGCATATAGATTCTTTGTTTTCGATGTAAAAAAAGTCCCGTTAATAAAATCCAGAATCTGATCTGCTCTGTATCCCGGAGCCTGAGTTGACCAGTATTCTCCATTGCTTTTCCAGGCAACCTCTGGATCAATCTTATATCCCTCACAGGCAAACCCGCAGCCGTTTGTCACAGTCTTCAGCCGTCGCAATGTATCGTCATAGGGTCTGCTGCCCTCAACCGGGCTGGTCCCTGTTGCAGAAGCCTTATTCTTGTGATATTTAATGTAAAGCGTCGGATGATTAAAATCCACTGTCATTGTTGCGTTTTTTGCACCTGAATCCGTACTGGTCTGAATTCCGGCATTCTTAATGTTCACCTGCGCTGTCACAATTTCTCTGTGTTTGTTGTGGTACACACCTTTGTCAAAGGTGGTGGCCTTGTTGTTCTGCCAGTTATAACTACGGAAGTTAAACCTTTGTGAACGTGGAGTGCTTACTGTATTGGCTGCCTCATTGGTTGCGTAAGTATATGCCGGTTTGTTATATTCCAGTGTCAGAACGAACACCTGCCATATTTTCGTTTTGTAAATATACTGTCCCAGTGAATCACTGTACTCCTTCGTACTTGCAATACCCTCTTCAGCTATAGTAGTAAGGGCTTTCTGCATGTTTTTGTATGTGCTATCCTTTGTAAAAGTTGCCTTTACAGTGTTTTTTAATGTATCACTGCTTCCGCTGGTTGTAGTCACTGCAATAGAGTAAGGAATTGATGAACTCCCATCAGCTTTGTTCATATATGCTCCATCTATGGTAAACTCCACCTTATACGTCACATAACTTCCTCCGTACTTAAACTTAAAATAGCAGTACCCACTGGTTTTAGAATAACTGCTGAAGCTGCTCACCTGCGGGTAAGTAATCTCCAGATACTTGTAATATGGCATCTTTACCGATACTCCGCTACTGTCAGTGTACTCTGTTTCCTTCTTCAGTACCGTATCACGTTTATACAGCTCTTTTCTTTCTTTAGCCGTCAGTCCATATAAAAAAGTCGCAATCTCCCTGCCTCCACTCTCGTCAAAGTATCTGTTAAGCTGATCATCTTGCATAGTTTTCCAGTTGTCAACAAGCTTCTCTATGGGTAAATCTCCTCTTCCTGCCCGGCTGTAACTTTCAGCGTGAACAAAACAGGGCACAGTGACATAAGTGCAGACTGCAATGAGCAGCAGAACAACAAAATGTTTTCTTTTATTTTTACATCTTATCATCGGCATAATTCTATCCCTCCTCAGAAACTCAAATAGAGCAGGGAGTTTTCACCCCCTGCTGAAATACGGCAGCAAAAATTAATTTTTTTATTTTTCTTCTTTCGGTTTCTCTCTCGGTTCCTCTATAAGCTGTTAGCCTCCGATTATACCACTTGTCTGGTCTGTGAATGTGCCAATTAATCCGTCAATTGCATCAACAATTGTATCACTAAATTGTGATGCAAACACAATTACTCCAAGTACTACGATAGCTGCTACAATAATTAATCCATACTCCTCTAAAAAACTCTTCATTATCCACTTTCCTTTCTACTTTTTTTAAATATCCGTAAACTGTTAAAATATATAAATCGCAGCGCTGCCAACTCTGCGTTTATAGACGGTTCTAACAGGCAAACCCCTCAAGAGTTGAAACCTGATTAATGTTAAAGAGCAGAATTCTGGCTGTATAAGTCAGAATAACTTTATAACTTGGCCTGTCATCATAAACTGCCTCATTGGTCACCTGCAAAGTATATCCCTTTTCACTTGCAGAGCTGATGCAGCTGCTGATAACCTCAGGGCTTCCGTAACTGGCCTCGATGCTGTCTATGCATGCCCCATGGAATTCTCTTGCACCGGTTATCTGCAGCTGAAAAGAGATGAGACATACAGAAATACAAGTCATTATAGTTACGCCCAAAATAATAGTTACTGTTGGAATTACTGATTTCAAATTATCTCCTCCTCGTTTTTTTATCTTTAATTTCTTACTTCTACAGTACAGTCAGTCCAGGCCCATAATCCGCGAGCATCCTGAACAGCATATCGAATTCTGTGTTTTCCGGTTACACCGGTATTAATTTCGCCCTCTTCAAGCAGGCCATTCTTCCCATAAATCATTACCTGCTCACTAAGATCGTGACCCTCACAATCCTTAGCACTTTTCAAAAAAAGAAAGGGATTAAAAACATCTCCCTTTCTCACGTAGATCAAAGAATCCACCTCTATTACCGGTGGTGTTCCGTTTGTAAACCTGGGCCCGGCAGCAGTGATACTGTGCTCTTCGGGAATTTCATCAATAAAGAAATTGTCATGCATAGTGAACTTCATCAAAGCAGCAATCATAACAACTGCCAGTAGCACATACAGTACTGTCAGACCATTCTCCTCCAGAAAACTTCTCATAATCAGCCACCGATAAACATGTTCATACCGTCCATGACAACAGGCTGCAGCTTCTCAAAGGTCAAAGCCAGAATTCCCATTGCACCGGTACCCATAATAATTTCAACAAGAAAAATTCCATATTCGCCTAATATTCCTCTCATTTTTTTATCCTCCCATTAATAGTCAAATAGATTCCAGCACCGTACCTGCCATAAAAAACATAGCACTGGCTATCGGTGAACAAAATAAAAGGAGAATCAAGAATTCTCCATAGTCCTCAACATATGATCTCATTACAAAGCTCCTCCTCTCTTCACCATTATCGATGTATTGTTTATCTGTGCTTACATAATTCCTTTGCTGAAAGACAAGAATCCTGCAATTAGAAGACCCATGTCAAGTATCAGTTTAAAACTCATAAGCAGCATAGGCATAAGTGATATGAAGGTCACTCCTGCCAGGCTGTCCTCATTTCTCATTCTCTCAGCCTTTTCCACGAGAATCTGATTTCGTTCAATCAAATCTGTAACATACTTCTTTGATTCGCTTTTAGATAAAGTCTGTACAGCATATAGAGTTTTGAAAGCTGTGGACAACTCCGCCGCATCAAATTTACCCAGAAAATCTCTATACGGCTTTATTGATGTTGGGTCCTTTTCGGTTCTTTCTATAAATCGCATAAGAAAGCCGCTCAGCACAGCTGCTGAATCATCAATGGACTCCTCAATTGCTCTTACAACAACAGTGTTATTTAGCTTCATGGAAATCTCCCTGAGCCACATAGGAAACTCTCTTATTAACGCCTTCTCAACTGCTTTTTTTCTTGACTTGTATGTCATACCCTGTTTAAACAGGCAAAGCAGAATCAGCATAAAGCCCATGCCGGAAATCATCACACTATTCATAGTTATTCCAATGACAACAAATGGAATAAAAACAGCTGCGGCAACCACTGATTTCTTTCGCTCCCTTTTATCATCATAGTTTTCAACAAAACTGATATATCGCCCTATTTTCGCATCAGTTCTTTCGCTCATATCATTAATAAGCCACTGTCCATTAATCTTCGACTGCAGCAATGTATACAACAGTATGAAAATGAGAAGATAAATAACTGTAGAAAGCTGAAACAGTGTACTTTGGGTAATAATCCCCTTTGCTCCTTCTGGCATTCCCAGCTCGGCCTTATGTAAAAGCCTTGCAAAAAAAGCAGCGATACCGATAGAAAGAAACAGTATAATTGAAATCTTTCTCTTCAGGTTTTTCAATTCACCCTGATACTCATATGTTCTTGTAATCCATGAGCGTATGTCAAAATACAGATTGTTCAGCCCGTCCTGATAATCCAGACTTGATTCCATTTCAACGCTGAGAAGAAAGCCGTGCAGGGTATGAAGCCTGCTGCAGGGAAATTCAGCTTCTATTACATCAAATGCCTTTCTATAAACGTTAGAAGCCCTGGTATCTCCGGTAATAATACTAATCGCTTCACCTAAAACTCTTTTCATGTCTTTATTATCGCTTACATGTTCCAATGTCTGCTCCAGTGCACTCAAAATCTTTGGCTGCCGCTTAAAATAAAGAATCATCATTTCCATGTAATTGGCCAATGCTTCAAAACGGTCATTATTTGCCATATATGCAAACTGTGAAATAGCAATAATTCCCGTCACCAGAAATGCAGTAACTCCAAGTATAACAATATTTCCCAGATCAAGATAAAAAGCAATTCCTGCAACAGTCATAGCAAACAGGGACAGAACCACCTTGACAATATGAGTTTTTACAGAGTATTCATATCCATATCCGGCTATTGTGCGAGACAATTGAGCATATGAAACATATCGCAGCAAGCCTTTAAGTTTCTTCATATTTCACCACCTCCAAATCATCAAGAGGGTTTCTCTGGCCCCCGTAAACCAGTTTTTTTCTAATGTTTTCGGGCAGGTTATTTCCTGTGAATTTTCCATCATCATAAATCATAGTTATGGAGTTTGCATCTTCATTCCTGTCAAAGGTACATACCTGATCAATTTTTCTATGAATTCCATCAGGCTTTTTTTCCACATTAACTTTTATGCCCACATCGAAAAAATTATAAATATCGTTTTCCTTTTCACTGCCCTGACTACCCATCATGTTCTGAATTCTGTCGGGCAGCTTTCTCACGTCGTCTGAATGAATTGTGGTCAGACATATGCATCCGGTTGATGCCGCTTCAAGCAAAGATTCCACTTCTCTGCTCCTTGACTCTGATAGCAGCAGCCACTTACAAAGCTGCCTCAATGAGCTTTTTATGCACCTGGCGTAGTCAAACCTCCCAGAGGCCTTCATTTCGACACAATCCAGTCCCTCGTTGATTTCTGCAAGCCTTAGCTCAAAACTATCTTCTATTGATATAGTTCTCTCATGCCTTGGAATAAATTTTGTCATATACTTTACCAGCTCTGTCTTACCGCTTCCCACATCCCCCGTTACAATTACTGAACAATGCCCTTTTATCAAAGCTTCCAACAGCTCGAGCAGCACTTTGTCTGCATATCCGCTGCGCAGCATTTTCTCCTCGCTTAGTCTTCTCACAGCAGGTGTTTTTCGTATAGCAATTGACACTCCTGTGTTGGTAACGCTCCTATGGATAAATGAAATTCTCAGTTCATCTGTCTCCGCCTCCAGTAGCGGCTCACTGATGTTGAAGTTTCTGTTTACCAGATTTCCGATTCTTGTAGCAAAGGTATTTACAAATTGTTCCTCCAGTCTGGTATCAACCTTGTATCTGCCCTTTTCCAGATGATCAACCCACAGACTCCTACCATTCCATGTGATATCAGTAATATTTTCATCCTTTATGTATGGCAGAAGTTCTCCATAATACTCCTCGTCAATGTTCAGCCTCATGCATCAATCACCTCAATAATCATGGTTTTTCTTTCCTTTACCTCCCTCCACTGTCCAAGAATATTCCTGTATTTTGCTCTCAGCTGCACATCAAGTAAACCTTTTTCGCAGTCAGCACTGTATACATCCACATTGTATTGAATTTTTTTCTCTCCATCCTCCCCTCTGCTGCTTTCACCAATCAGAACATTCAGATTCTTATTAAATTCCGCCAGATACTCTTCCTGACTTTCCGGCCTGGTTTGCTTGTCGTAAAATACTCTCTGCGTACTGCATATCGCAGTGTCAAGTACTACTGCAACTTGATCTCTCATATTATCATTAATCTGAATTGATGCAACAATTACAGCTGTTACCAGAATGCACATACTCACGACAATACCGATGACCGCATTCCTCATGTATATATCACCTCTCTCGATATAAATTAAAAATGGGTATAAAAAAACACCCATGATTCCATAGGTGTTTAATAATCCATTCAGTTTTCACATGCAATTAATTACACTTTTTTACAGTAATTATTTTACATCATTTATTTCCCCATGTCAACAGGTTTCAAAGAAAAATAAAACAAACTATTTGCTAAGCAGAACAACAGCTTCAGCACCGGTCATACCTTCCTTGATTCCAAGAGCCGCTGCAGCTTCGGTTACAGCCTTAACCGGATTAGCTAAAATATCATCAAATGTAGCACCACCAACAACTGCAGCCGCATCACCAAACTTTCCTGCTGCTTCTGCATTTAAATAACCACACATAACATATCCCTTATCACATGTGATAACAATCATGTTAGGATGACCTTCTCCTCCCGGTGCAACAATTCTAATTCCCTGAGCAGTCTTTCCATTAACATTCAAAGCTTCTATCTGTGTCATAACATCATCTCCTTATAAAAATAATCATATAGTTATGTTACCATAATTGTATGCGATTTTCTACTATAATAATTTATAGCCAGAGCTTATTCAAAGGCTGCAGTAATAGTGTATTTTTTATGCATTGTAGTACATATCATAAACAATATACCCCTGTATGCCATCCAAAGATCCTGTATATGTTTCCTGACACATCATGCACCTAGGTTCTTTCAAAGGATAGCCACTGGTTGGAAATATACTATATTCGGATGATGTGCGAAATCCTACTTTATTATAAAAGTTATAATTTCCTTCAACAGTGATTCCTTTATATCCCAACTCCTTCACTTTCTCAATTCACATCATCAACATAGCAGTCCCAACTCCCTGACCGAAATAATCAGGATGCACAGAAACAGGTGCCAGCATGACGATTTATGAATCAGATCCGCTAAGGATACAGTGCTTGGCTCTGAAATTGGATCAATCATGGCGTTTGAATTGGTTTAGGCGCCATGTTTGCCTCTGAAATAACATCGATCATGGCGTTTGGATTGGTCAGGTGCCATGTTTGCCTCTGAAACTGGATCAATCATGGCGCGTAGATTGGTCAGGCGCCATGTTCGCCTCTGAAATAGCATCAATCATGGCGCGTAGATTGGCTCAGGCGCCATGTTTGCCTCTGAAATTGAATCAATCATGGCGCGTGGATTGGCTCAGGCGCCATGTTTGTCTCTGAAATAGCATCAATCATGGCGCGTAGATTGGTCAGGCGCCATGTTTGCCTCTGAAATTGGACCAATCATGGCGCGTAGATTGTCCAGGTGCCATGTTTGCCTCTGAAATTGAATCAATCATGGCTCTTGGATTGGTCAGGCGCCATGTTTGCCTCTGAAATTTGATCAATCATGGCGCGTAGATTGGCCAGGC